>JBOGRE010000071.1:0-2322 GCA_050749345.1 Nitrosarchaeum sp.
CTTATGGGACTAACTCCCCATCCATTACCGTTTATCTCTTTGGCATTAAGAAGCCAATATTTGACAAATTTACCCGTAACATCCATAAGAGAGGCTGTCTTTGTATATCCCGCCGGATTCTCTCTCCAAACTATTTGATG
Organism: Nitrosarchaeum sp.; assembly: GCA_050749345.1. Classification (GTDB taxonomy): domain Archaea; phylum Thermoproteota; class Nitrososphaeria; order Nitrososphaerales; family Nitrosopumilaceae; genus Nitrosarchaeum. The sequence continues at coordinate 141 of JBOGRE010000071.1, forward strand.
TTCATGTAATCTTGATATTTTCTTTTCTTCTAATTCATCCCGCAGAGAATCTAATCTCGCTTGTATCATTCTTGTCCTATCTCTCTGAGTGGGCTTTTTTAATCTTAGTTTTGAATTATCAATTACTCCTCCAAATCTATCAACGAATTGATTTACTGCAGTTGCTTTTATCTGTTCATTAGTTCTATTCTCTTTACCGAATGGAACTTCTTTTATTAAAGCGGTATCTGGATTTCCTCTTTTATATTTACCTGATTCTGTTATTTTTTTTAATGCCGCAATTTTTTGACTAAGATGTTGATGTTCTTCAATACTTTTTACATATCCTCCGGGGGATTTTATTCCGGGTTTAGATTTTTTAATTTTTTTAACTAGAGTTGAAAACTCATACTTCTTTCCTTTATATTCTATGGGCAAGTCTATAAAACCTCAAATACTGCATCATTTGATGAGAACTCTCCTCCGGTTGTAAAAATCAATCTTGCTCTATATTTCCATATTCCTGCTATTGTTAGAAGTGATGGAGTTGTATCTATGTATCTTATTAGTCCATCAGTTCCCGGGGGATTTAATATAGATGCCGTTACCTGAGTTTCTACGCCGTTTGGGTCAGTAAAGATTATGTACTGTGTGGTTGTTAATGACAAGTCTACAGGAGTATTTCCTCCGCCTAAATAGTCGGTCTCCTCTACAAGTAATTGAAAGTCAGTCTGAATGTCTCCAACATGAGGTTTGCCTATATTGACCATATTATACTTCCTTCTCCTTTTGTAATAAAGATTTATTGTGTCTGGACAACTGTTTTCACTCCTCTTCTAATTTGAACGGTCTTTTGTATTTTTCTTTCCGCCTCAGATATTGGATAATGCGTAGTATAGAAATTATCTGTAAAGAAAACATTGTCGGCTATAGCAGTAACGTTTTCTGTACCTGCGAATGTGGCAGTAATTAGTAATTTAGCATTTGTTGGCACAAAATTACCGGTAACACTTGCCATGTTTATCCATGAATTACCATCCCAATAATAATAGTCGGCAACATCTGTAGCATAATCATATTCAATTTTAACATCTTTTGGCGATGGAATTCCAGTTTCACCAAATCCAACAACAAAAAAAGTTCCAGTTTCATAACGTAAAACTAATCCTAATGTTTGAAAATTATCATAAAGATTTAACCTGCTTGGAGTGCTAGCACTTAATGGTGATGAAGTAGAAAAGAATGCCTGCATTGTAAATTTTCCACTTGACACAGATACAATAGATGTTAAATCTATTTCTGGTTCATTTACAGTATTCAAGAAAAATTCTGCCTGATTGTTGGTTTCAGAAAAATCATCCGTGGGGTCATTCAAAGTCCATTTTGCTAAATCAAGGGAATTATCGTTAAAATCATCTTGTAATAAAATAGTCATTGTATTTCTTCCATTAATTATCAAGTATCCTTACTGTTGTTCTCATTCCCGGTCTTACCTGTACTGTTCTCCTAAATATATTAGGCGAACTAACTAATACATCTGCGGTAAAAGTTTTCATTGAGTTAGGAGCCGTTAATATCATATCCGCCGTAATTACTTTTGAGCCCGCTAATGAAGCAAGTAAATCCGCCGTTATCAATGAAGGATTATCCAATGCTTTTATTATAGTATTTGCCGTAAATGAAAACTCTGGTTGAGTAATTACAATAACATCAGCATCAATCATTTTTTGTATGTCTGCTAATGATAATAATACATTAGCCGTTAGAGTTTTTACTGTATCAGAATCAGATATAAGAACATCAGCATCTATGGACTTCATTCTTTGATTTATTGCTATAACATCACCCGTAAATGTTTTTGGAACGTTAAGGGATTTTACAATTAAATCCACTGTAAATTGCTTTTGACCTACTACAATTAAATCCGCTGTAAATGACTTTACTACATTATACGCTGCTACTATAATATCTGCGGTAAATTGTTTATTTGCTTGAATTATTACATCTGCTGTAAAGGTTTTTGTAAATTGATTAACTAGAATAACATCAGCAGTAAATGAAAGTCCTACACCCTGAAAGGCTCCTCCTCCTTGAAATGCCCCTTGCCCCTGAAATGCTTGCATATTATATTCCTATTCCTATTACAGCCGCGGCAATATTTCTGGGAGAACCTGTCCAATCATGATATGAAGCACTATAATAT
>JBOGRE010000072.1:0-6625 GCA_050749345.1 Nitrosarchaeum sp.
AATTAATGATGAACAAAAAAGAAAAACAATGGGAGAAGCTGGAAGAAAATTTGTTGAAGAGAATTTTAATTGGAACAAGATCGCAAAAGAATTTTTAAATATTTTAGATAAACAAGGAATTAATTAAATTCCACAAAAATTTACAAGATTGATTATGAAAAATTTAATAGAAAAGAAAACAATTAGTTATAAAAATCAAAATATTATAAAGAATCAGTTAAGTAGGAGATGTTTTAAATTCACCTAAATTGAAGGAAAAACTTGTTGTGGCAGGTTTAGGTGAAATTGGGATGCCTATTCTTCAGCTTCTATCCAAGAAGCTGCCAACTGTTGGGCATGACATTAATGAGGAACTAATTGATAAGAAAAAATCTGATAAATATACATCATATGAAACATCTTTTCTGAATATTTGCATTCCATTTAATGAAAAATTTCCCGAGAATGTAATTGCACTATATAACAAATTTAATCCAAAATATCTGGTTATTCATAGTACAATTAGTCCCCATACTACTCAAAAATTGCAAAAAAAATTGCCAATTCCAGTTATTTATAGTGCAACTCGGGGGGTTCACAAACGTATGCTTTATGACTTGAAACGATATACAAAATTTTTTGCTATTGAAGCTAATGCTCCTAATGTAAATCTTGCAGTTAGAAATTATGTAAAAATAATGAAAAAATGTGGTGTAAAAACAAAAAGAATGTCTACACCGATAACCTTAGAGCTAGCTAAAATTGTTGTTGATACTTCATACTATGGATGGCTCATTACATATGCCCAAATCAGTAAGATGATAGCCTCAAAATTAAAGGTAGACTATGATGAAATGTGGCAGTTTTCTGATGAAATCCACAAATATTTAGGAAATAGACCAAAGATGTTTCCTGGATTTATCGGTGGACATTGCGTAATTCCTAATCTAGAATTAATTGATGACAAAATGCTAAATTTGATAAGAGGAATTAATTTAGATTATTCAAAATTTTTGAGTTAATTTTTCATAAAATTAGATTAAAATTCAAAATTATTTTTTAACTACAAAACAAAGTGTTGTTGATACTATCTACATCTAAAATTTTAATTCTTTTTAGTTGGAAAAAAATTGTTAGAGAATTTGCAAAAAAATCAAATCCCAATTTAATTTAGCATAATGTGTTTAAAAAATATGTGAAAATCCAATAATCTAGAGGAGAGTATCAGGTTTCATTTCTTTGGTAATAAACAATCTATACCAAATCTCAAAAGCTAAAAGTCCTAAGAATTTGTTTACGTATCTAACATCTGGTTCATTTTTCATTTTTGATAAATTAGAAGTTATCCACTCTGAATTAATCCAACCATCTTTCACAATATTGCCATTTAGTAGATATTTTTCGCATAATTGATAAGCAGAGGTATCCCATAAATTCACTGTATTAACTGAAAAACCTTGTTTGGTGGGGGATATCAAATCATCTGGAACATATTTTTTTAGAATAGATCTTAATGGAATTTTACCGATGTTTTTAGTTTCATCATATTTTATTTTATTAGAAAGATGAGTAGCAAAAGAAATCATTTCCTGGGATAAAATAGGTGTTAATGATTCTACACCAAAAAATTCATGAAAACTTTTGTTTAGAGGAATCCAGTTGTAAAGCAATTTGCCATTAAAATCAGCTAGAAAAATCTGATTTATTGCAGATAAAGAGTTATCAAAGTAGGAAGATAGCATTGAATAAATTGCATCCCAAGAAAAATTGATTTTTCTTCCAAACAGTTTGTCTTGGTCTGGTACCCAATCTCTTTGATGACAATTTAGATACAACTTTACTTTATCAATTGGAGAAAAACTCAATTTTAAATTAGATAAAAATTTTTTATATCGAAATGTATATCCACCGAATAGTTCATCTCCACCATCTCCGGATACTAGAATTTTAGATAAACTACTAGCTTTCTTTACAACATAGAACCAGTGTATATCCCAGAAAGGCATTTTTATAATACTAATTGCTTTTGGCAATTCTTCTAGGTAGTTTTTTATTTCAATGACATGAGGAGTCGCTTCAAAATGTTCAGCGATTTTAGTAGCCTTTTCTGATTCATCAATACTGTCAGCAAACCTAATAGATATTGCATGGATTTTAATTTTAGGAAAAGTCTTTCTTAATAAAGCAATAACTAAAGTTGAATCGATTCCACCACTAAGAGCTACAGATACGTGGTTTTCCTTCGAATTAATTAAAGAATTTTTAATTTTATTTTTAATTGATTGTTCAATGAATTCATTATTACCCGTCAATGATTTTTCAGCAAAATCTTTCCAAGTTTTTTTTCCTAAGCTTGTTTTACATGAAGGATCATACCGTAAAGTAAGAATATTCCTTATCATTTCAGCATTAACTAATTTATCAGTACTCAAATTATATCCTCATTAAACTCGGATAATTTATTCAAACTATAATAGATCATAAGGTTTTCTATTAGAAAAAAACTCTATTTTCATCGAAATCGCTTTTTTGAACACTATATTGAACATTAGTTGCCTAGAAAATCTAGTATAGTCTTAGATTTAGGATTTTTCAATACTTTATTTTGACAATCATAAATGAATGGCACAAGTGACCGTTCGTATATTTCAACCAATCTTCTTTCAACTTGTTCATGATGTTGAACTACACAAATGCAACTCATATTTTTAATCGATTCATCTGTGAGATCACTTATTCTTTCGAAATTTAACTCGGTCATATTATTCTCTTTAAGATATTTTTCAATGACTTCAGTTTTAAAAAATGGATCATATCCATATACTTTAAAGTTTCTAGATTTCATTTCATTTATGATTTTGAAACTTGGGGAATCCCTCATATCTTCCACGTTAGATTTATACGTCAATCCACAAACCACTATAATTTTTTCAAGATTCAATTCATTAAGAGTATTTTCAATTGAGTTACAGATGTAAATTGGCATTTTAGAATTTATGCTCAGAGCATTTTCTATTGTTGAAAATTTTATATCGAATTTTTTTGCAGACTCTACTAAAAACCTGGGATCTTTAGGTATACAATGTCCTCCTGCTCCAGCTCCAGGATAGTGTGGCAAGAACCCAAATGGCTTTGTTGCAGCAGCATCTATAACATCTTTTACATTAATCTTCAATTTATCACAGAGCATGGCCAATTCATTAACAAGTGAAATATTTACGAGTCTAAATGCATTTTCAAATGATTTCACAACTTCAGCAATATTTGCAGAGTTAACTCTTATCAGATTTGCATCATTTACATGCTGATAAATTTCTTTAGCAATTTTAAATGTAATATCATCTGAGCAATAAATTATTCGAGGAATATTTTCTATTCCCCATTCCTTGTTTTTTGGATCAATTCTCTCAGGACAGAAACATAATCCGTAATTCTGACTAATTTTAAAACCCTTAGTTTCTATAAGATTTTTAATCTGGTCAGTGGTACCAACCTGTATACTACTTTCCAAAATGATGACATCTCCAGACTTAGAATACGATAAAAAATTTTCTACTGCTGCTTTAACAAAAACATCTGAACTAGTTTTTTGATCAGGAATAGGAGTAGGAACACAAACAATCCCAATTTTGGAAGAATTAGAATTTGATGGAGAATTGGCTAAAACGAAACGCTTATCTTGTTTGCATTTTAAAAATTCATTTTTTAAATTTAGTTCAGAATCCATTAGATCATTATTTTGTAATCTTTCAATTCTCTTTTGATTTACATCGATTCCAATTACCGTTAATCCTGCACTAGCTAATCTAATCGCAAGTGGAAAACCAACATATCCGAGGCCAAATATTTCAACTAAAACGGAATTTTTCTTTAATTCTTCTAGTGTTTTATTTAATGACATTCTCATGGTCTTGGTTAGACTTAATTTTAAAACATTTGTATTTTGTCTTAAAATCGACCAAACCTTAAAGGTATAGATTTACTTCCGGTTGACATGAAATTAATCATTACAGGTGGTGCAGGTTTTATCGGTAGCCACCTTGTAAAATATTTGGTAAAGGAAGGTCATGACATTTCCGTTATAGACAACCTTTCACGTGGTAAACTGAAAAATTTTGAGGAGGTTGAAAAGGAAATTGATTATTATAAACTAGATATCACGAATTTGGAAGATATTAGAAATGTACTCAAACAAACCGATGGGGTTTTTCATCAAGCCGCATTGACATCTGTACCAGATTCTTTTACCAAAGTTGAGGAATACAATCGTGTAAATATTGATGGAACCAAGAATATCTTCAAACTTGCGAAGGAATTTGGTTTTAAAGTAGTATATGCAAGTAGTTCTAGTGTTTATGGAAACACAACTAGAATCCCTATTTCAGAGGATTTTGAAAGAAAACCAATCAATCCATATGGTATTACAAAGTTAGAAGATGAATATCTTGCAGAAAAATTTTCAAAATTGGGAACTCAAATAATTGGATTACGTTATTTTAACGTGTATGGAAAAGGGCAAACATCATCTTATGCTGGAGTAATCACCAAATTCCTTGAAAACATTAAGAATGATAAACCACCAATAATTTTTGGAGATGGTTCGCAGGTACGTGATTTTATATTCATTGATGATGTTTGTAGTGCAAATTTATCGGCTATGACAAGTGATGTAAAAACTGGATTTTTTAATATTGGAACAGGAATTCTTACTTCTATCAAAAATCTCGCAGATTTAATGATCAGGCTTTCTGGTAAATCACTAAAACCTGTTTATAACAAACTTCCAGATGGTGATGTAAAATTAAGCCAGGCAGATATTAGTTTGGTAAAAAAAACTTTTTCTTGGAAACCAAAAATAACTCTTGAAGAGGGTTTAAGTAAATTCTTTAACAATAATTAAGAATTCAAATTTTTTCGAGTATACATTATTTTTAGGATTTTATTAAAGATTTATAAAATTTGAGATACTTTGGCAACAATACCTCCCAAGTAAAATTTTTCATTACAAAATCATAACCCCTTTCAGATAATTTCTCGGATTTGTCTTTGTTTTCTAATAATTGATTAATGGCATCAAGTAATTGCTTTGGATCATTTGGAGGAACTAATAATCCAGTTACCTCATTTGTTATAAGTTCGGGAATTCCACCTACATTTGTAGCAACTATGGGAACTCGCATGTAAAATGCTTCCTTAATGACTTGAGGAATGCTTTCCATTCTTGAGGGAATGACAAGTAAAGACGATGACTTTAGAGATACCATAGCCTCTTTCCAAGTGACATTTGTACAATAAACAACCTTCCCCTTTATTCTGTTTTCAATATTTTTTAGAATATCAATTCCCTTTTCATAACTATCTCTTCCAATGTATGCAATTTGATTTTCTATTTGCGTAATATCTGGAATTTCCTGAAATTTAGCAACATCTAGAGGGGCAGGCAGATGAATAAACTCTAACCCTTGTTTTTCTTTGTATGATTTTTGTACAGTTTTTGAATCTGTTGTTAATACATCTGCCAACTTCAGAGCTTTTAATTCTGCAAGATTTGCAATTTTAGATGTGATAGATGAATGAAGAATTTTTATTTGTTCAGAATAAATCCCGTGTACAGAAAGAACTTTTTTCTTTGCTTTTACTTGTTTCATAATAAATGCTGATGGAATGTTCCAAGCATGTACCACATCGTATTGTTCCCTAAGAAGTGTGGCTTTTAGTAATCCAAATAATGAGAAGGTGGGATTTTTCAATTTTTTAATCGGTATATATGGAACTCGAAATAGTACTACATCGAATCCACAATCCTGGAGTTTTTCTGCAACTCTTTTTGCATGGCCTCCAATTCCACCATCAAAGCGTGGAGAAATAAAAAGAATTTTCACCATTAAAATTGAGAACTAGTCCTTTTAAGCTCTTAGGGTAAAGAGTACTTTTTACACTAATGCTTGGGAAGCTTCGTGGAACATCTGGCTCTTAGCACAACCTGCAGCTAGCTCATCTCCTGCTCCACGTCTCATTAGGCCTCTGTAAAGACCATCTTCTAGTTTAACACCTTCTCGTTCTTCCCATTCTTCTACAGTGATAGAGTATTTCTTTTGAATTCTATCTCTGTACCATTCTGGGATTACATTAAAGGCACAAAATGGAACAATTCTAAGATCTGGAGTAACATAGTGTATGTCACATCTTTGCAGTCTTTCGAGATCTTCATTGTATTTGTCTTGAAAGTGCATCATACCAAGAAATAGTCCTTTAACATGCCATGAGCCGATTGACTCAAAGGATCTTTTCATTAGAATACTTCCAAACATTCGTGCAAGGTCTAATCCTGCGGGTTGTTTTTTGGTATCTACAAAGCCTTTGAGTTTTCTTACTACCTCAAGCATAGTAAAGTACTTGTTTTTGCCGGAGCGAATCTCTTCGGCTTTGTCTTCAAATAATTCTAACATTCCTTGAATATCACAAAATCTGGGCATTGGTACTAGTTTCTTTGTGTTCTCATCTTGAAAGACATAGGTACCAGCCCCACATGCAAAGTGAATAGATAATTCGTATTTTGGTTTACTTGAAAATGCTTCAATTACGTTTGTAAGTGGCATACAGCTTGGAACTGGGTACCAGTCATCTACTGTAACCTGACCGCTAG
>JBOGRE010000073.1:0-6017 GCA_050749345.1 Nitrosarchaeum sp.
TAGAATACGCACAAAGTGCTCATTTGTAGTAAAGGCTAGGATGCGTCTACTTGTATAACAATCTCAGTCAAAGGACCGACTGCAAAGTTATTGGATGTTTCGCCTTGTCCTAAAATATACATTACATACATTTGATCATTTGTAATATTTGGTACTTTTGCACTGAATTGTATTGTGTCAGCCTGATTAGTAGCACTACCCAAATTAGATGTGGTGGTACCTACAATTTGTGATGAACCATCACCAAAAGCAGTTATGGTTGGAGCACTTACAAAACCAGGATAAGATAGAACAGATACATCAGTCCATCCTTTTGGAACATTAATTATTAACAAAGCACCAGATTTAATGTAAGTAGTCGATGAAGTATCCATATCAGCAAAAACAATATTGAATGTTTGTGTGCTGCCAGGTAGAATTCCTGTTCTTGTTGAATTTATGTTACTGTTAGAACGAGAATCAATCACACTGGAAAGATAAACATTGCCAATGACATTACCTGAGTTAAACATTGTAGTTTGATATCCAGATTTTCCAAATGAACCAAGTGTAGAAAAGACATTTGCCTGAACAGTGACTGCTTCTAAGTTAATAGAACCTGAAACAGTACCAGGTAAAATTTTTGCCAAAAATGATTGAGTTGAATTTGGAGGAATTGTAATAGGATTTGCATAATTTTGCCACATAATGACATTTTCAGTGGGGCAACTCCAGTTATTTGTACCTGCGGGGGAAATATTTTCAGTATTACATGGTAAGGAAAAAACTTTTTCATTACTATTTGCTCCAGGGGCAAAAGCAACAATTGATACCTTACTTACCTCCATCGGGGCATTTATAGGATTTGCAATATTTACACCCCACAACGCTTTTTGACTCGAATCACCTTGAGAAGATGGAACGGTTAGAAATAGTTGGGGTCTTGCAAGTAAATCATCATTTAGAATATCAGGATTTGTTCCACCAGTACCACCAGTACTATTAGTAGGATTTAGTCGTAATGTACTCTTATCAGAAACAATGTTACTTGTCACAACAAATAAAGTATCAATGTTAGTTCCACTAGCATAACCAGAAAAAGTAACAGTAGAATTAACATTACCAGATATTGTGTAATCTTTAGAAAATAAAACAGAGTCACCAGGAGCGAGTGTAACTTGTGCAGGAATTGCTGGTGATGATGCAAGTACTGCATTAGATGGAGTGACAGTAAAAGTATCTAGGGTAACGTCTTTGATAGTTGATGACATAGTATTGGTTACAGCCATTGCGATAGTTACATTTTGTCCAATAATTACATCAGGCGTAGTAGTAATCATTTCAGCCCTTAATCCAGTAGATGAATTTGGAGTTGTACCTACAATTAATTCGACAGTTTCTACAGTACCCAATGTAGAAATTACTTTAATATCATAAGTATCTGGAATCATAGAAAGCGGTTGACTAGCAAGAACATTGGAGGTAAACCCACTTGGAACAAATGCATCATCAGAAGCAACAGAAAACGGTTGTGCAGGTTCAGTTGCCAGAGTTTTGTTAGTTATCCATACACGTGAGATTTCAACTGGATTTTGGCCTTTATTATTTACTGAGACATTTAAAATATTAGTTGCATCAGTAAATACTGTAACTCCAAAATGCTCCTGTTGTTTTTTGAGTTCAGTATCACCTACTACGCGTTGTGTGTTTACAAGATCAGTCTGTGTGTCCAATGCCAAACTCATAACAGAAAAGCCAGCAATCATTAAAACAGTAAAAATTAATGCACCAACCACAGATGAAATTCCACGCCTAGAAGAAAACGTTCTATTTTTATGCATCATCTTGCAGTCCCACTCTCAATTAATAATTCTGCAGGATTCATGCCTCCAATATTTAAGAAAACACGAATTCCTTTGCTCAATAAAATATCTTGATCATCAGGACCAAGTTTGATCAAAAGATTAACTGATTCTCCACTTTGAATTTCATTATTAGCAGATTGAATATTAGAAGAGATGGGCAATATAGAAAATTTACCATCATGAGGATATTTACCACCTGAAGATAAATCTTGCAAAGTATTCAAAGTGGCGCCGGATGTTTGAGGATCCCACGTATGTAGGACACCATTTAATTGAATATTATCCAAAAAAATTGAATTCATGCTATTATTTTTAATTTTGATTGCAATAAATTCAGAACCTCCATTAGAAGGAATTTTATCAGATAGACCAACACCGGTACAAGAAACACCACATAGTTTTTGGTCTCCAAAGTTATTATCAAGATTGGATAATTGTAATAAAGTTGTAGAGTCTCTTGTATCATATGACAGCAATTGAATGGATTTTGTTCCCGTATCTAATGCTGCTGTAGCTAAATTCCCAGAAACAAATGAATCATTTACAAAATATGTCAGAGTAGAAGCGCCAGTTACGGTTACTGCCATAAGTAACATAGTTGAAATAATTTCGGTAACTGCTCTTCTCTTACGCAATTTTCCTTTTTTTTCCAATGAAGAATTAAGTTTAAAATTGTTCATTGTAATCCTATGTGTTAAATGGTGTGGCAACAGTGGAGAAGAAATTACCTTTAGATGTCGTTATAGATATTAGATATTTTGAGTTAAGGTACTGGGGTTCATTCCAAGTATGTGAATTAAGGTTGGTAGTAATGGTAATTGGATCACTTGATTCTTTTATCTGAATAGTAGAATTTACATCGTCTTTCCAATCAACTAAAATATTTTGAGTATCAAGCTGAACAACAGTTATGCTCTCAATTGTAGATTCAGCTGTTCCAGTATTTGCAAGATAAAGAATAATTTGATTAGTTCCAGGCTCAAATCTCACATGCTCAAACATTAGACTTTCACGATATGCCTCATTTTTTGCCTTATCATGAAATGATAAATCATATGAGAAAGCATTGATTTGATTCATGCCATTAAACAAAATTATAGAACCTATTGAGGTGACAACGCCTAAAAGCGCAACACTTCCCATAACTTGGCTTATAGCACGTCTTTTTTTTAGAAAATTTAATTGGGCATATTTCATTTATGCCCACCATTATTTGTATATAAAGCAGAGACAAATTCTTCCACACGAGAAATTATTTTTGAAAAATCAGGATCAGAAATCAAATTAATTCCATAGTGTTTGGCCATAGTTTCAACACCTGCTTTAACATCAGATACTGTAACAAGCAATGTATTTTTTGGATCAATGTCTAATTTTGGAATTAAAATAGAATTCATGTCAGATTCGTCTACTCCGGTAGATTGATTTTTGATAAAAATTAAAATAGAATCATCACCAGATTTACTTTTACCAAATATTGGAATTTCGTGCATGTTGCCACTTTTTCCCTTTATGAGTAAATTTATTTCAGCTGTAAAATTAAAACCACGTAGTAACTTTACTAACTCATCTTTTATTTGAGTCGTGTCAGAAACATTTGAAATATCTGAATTTTTTAATTTATAGCAAAATGTAGAAATGAATTTTCCAGAATTAGTATCAAAATCATGATCATGTTTCCTACAGTGAAGTTTTATCACAGCATCATCAAATTTTTCTTTACAATCTTCACATTGGTACCACATTGCAGGAACTCTAATTTCTTTTTCAAAATTTTTGATTTCTTTTTGACACGCAGGACAGATAGAGTGTTCAATGTTTGAAAAATCAAAATTCATACTTTCTGCAATATAACCACATTTTTTATGTTCAAATAAATTTAATTTTTCAACGTTCATTGAATGACATTTAGGACAGTACAATCTCATGCTGGATGAAAAAACATTTGGGTGCATAGGACAAACAATTAATTTTTCATAGATGTGTTTAGATAAAATACCATCAGAAACTAAATCATCCAAATATGAGACATTGTCCTGTGTTTCACCTATTTCAGATAATATAGGATAAAAAATATGGCCTTCAGTATAATCAATAAATGGTTTAATGGTATTATCATCTAGTTTTTGAACTTGCTGTATCAAATGCACAGATTTACTAGTGGACGGTTTTAGTAAATCAGGTTCAGAAATCACTTTAGAGTCAGGCTCTACAATATTTTGCACAGGCTCAATTTTTACTGTATTTTCTACAGGTGCAGATTCATTTTTTAAAATTGATGCTAGACCGCCAATACGTGGAAATTTAGCCTCAGATTTAGATTTTGAATCGTTATTTAATTTTCTTCCAAACATCAATAATACACCTTACAATACACTTGAGCAGTACGATTCATTGCAAATAATATGAAGTAAAACTGTACTAAAAGCAAAATGTTGTTCAAATGAACGAACAAGTGTTAAAACACATAATATGCATCAAAATAACTACAAATGAGTCTAAAGACATTTAAAGATAAAATTTTGACATTACAAAAAATACAGCCTGTCAAAAAAAGTATTTTAAAATTAAATAATAACCCAGCAAATAACACACCCAAATTAGATGAAGATAATAAAAATAAAATTCCACAGTTTATGACATTATCTAAAATAGAGTGGGATGATTATGAAATCCATGCAGGAGTAATAAAAGATCCTACTGCCAAAGGAGGATTAAGATATCAGGTAATAGAACCAGAACTGACAGAGAGGGATCAAAATGCTTTTGAAATTATCAAAAAGCTGTTAATGACAGAGCTTTCAATATCAATGGGTGAAATTAAAACTAAAAAAGAGGCAGAACGAAGGTTAAAAAATAAAATAAATTCGATGATAAAAAAATACAGATTAAAAATTCCTCCAAAAAATATTGAAAAAATTAATTATTTTGCAATCAGAGATTTTGTTTATCTTGGAAAGATTGAGCCACTTATGAGGGATCACATGATCGAGGAAATTAGTTGTGATGGAACAAATATTCCAATTTATGTTTGGCATAGAGAACATGAATCGATTCCTACAAACATAATTTATGAAAAAGAATCAGAATTGAACAATTTTGCAAGAAAAATGGCTTACGTATGTGGAAAGCATGTTTCAATTGCAGACCCGATTATTGATGCGTCATTACCTGGAGGAAGTAGAATTAATCTTACGCTAGGGCATGAAATTACAAAAAGAGGAAGTACATTTACAATAAGACGTTTCAGGGCAGATCCAATTACGGTTATAGATTTAATCAAATTCGGAACAATGTCAGTAGATATCGCAGCATACATGTGGTATCTTGCTGAAAAACGTTCAACAATGCTCATTGCAGGCGGTACTGCTAGTGGAAAAACTACTGCGTTAAACGCCTTGGCGACATTTATCAGACCAGGACAAAAGGTAGTCAGCATAGAAGATACACAGGAATTAAATTTGCCACATGAAAATTGGATTCCAGCTGTTTCAAGACAGAGTTTTACAGATACACAAATTGGAGAGATTAACCAATTTGATCTCCTAAGAGCAGCACTTAGACAAAGACCAGATATCATAATTGTGGGAGAGACAAGAGGTAAGGAGGCATACACACTATTTCAAGCAATGGCAACAGGTCACGGTGGATTCTCATCAATACATGCAGATTCAGTAGAGGCTACCTTAACTAGATTAACATCATCACCTATGGATGTTCCAAAATCTTTGATTGCAAATAGTCTTGATCTTATTACATTGCAGTTAAAAATCAGAATAGGTGAAAAATCAGCCAGAAGAGTAATTCAGGTTTCAGAAATAGAGGGTATTGATTACAAAACAGGTGAAATTAAAACGCACGAGATATTCAAATGGAATCCAATTGAAGATAAACACGAATTTATGGGAAACAGTGTTGTGTTTAGCAAAATCAAAGAACGTGATGGAGATACTGATGAAAAAATCGATTATGAATTAACAAAAAGACGACTGGCATTGCAGTGGATGGTAAAAAACAACATACGTGATCATAAAGAAGTTTCCAACAACATCATGGAGTATTATGCAAATCCTGAAAGATACTATGAAAGAAAGAGGCTGGAGATGTAACATGAAGATGGCAGCAACAAAACTAAAACAAGAGGAATCAGTAGGGGTCATACATGTGTATAGT
>JBOGRE010000074.1:0-8192 GCA_050749345.1 Nitrosarchaeum sp.
ATCGTTCTGAATATGCCACTTGCCATAAGTTAATCTTGTATTTAGTTTCAAAATTCTTAAGATATTCAATATCGGGATTATTAGTAATTTTTTTAATATAATCTCTATAATACCAAACTTTTTGAAATTTCATTAATTGCTGTTCTTTATAAAAGGTTGTAGCCACTGGATCTGTATCAATTATGGCATAAGAATCACATTCATATTTTTCACTCAAAAATTTTGCTATACCAAAATGAATCCACTCCATATCAAGCCAAAATAGGATTTTTTTTGACATTTACCTGAATGTAATAAAAAATGACTTTAAATGTATCTGAAATGAAAAAATTGATTTTAATAAAATATTTCTTAATATTCTTTAACGAGAAAATGTAGAAAATATGATCATGTTAATTAGCTAAGAGTAAAATAATTTTATTTATTGTCAAAAATTAGAGTTACCTACTCTGGATTTATTGCCCTTGCTGTGGGATTGATAAGCGTAATTACTGGTATAGCCTTTACTTTAATTGTCACTAGACAGCTCACAGCAAATGAGTTTGGAACATGGACATTGATTGGTGGTTTACTTACTTATGTTATCATTACCGAATCCACTATTTCTTTTTGGACTACAAGAGAAATTGCTAGAGGAAATGAATCAGGAAGAACTGCATTATTTGCCAGTGGTATTTTTTCTACTGTAGGAATTGCTGTCTACATAGTAATTGCATATCTAGTTGCTCTTCAACTAAGTTTGGATACAAAAGTGCTACTTTTGGGTGCTATTCTTATTCCTCTTTTTTTTGTGGATAGAACCTTAACAGCTATTAGTTATGGCTGGAAACCACAGGTTGTAAGCTATGGGATTTTAGCAGTAGAATTAGCAAAAATTCCTGCAGGTCTTATTTTAGTGTATATTTTTAATTTTGGATTAGTTGGAGCTATAGAAGCTACAGCAATTGCATATTTTGTTAGTATACTAATTCAGATTATTTATGTTAGAGAAAAATTAAGAGGTACGATAAGTTTTCAATCAATTAAAAAATGGATAAAATTATCAGTGATTCCACTGTATCCAGGAATTTCAAATTTTCTACATAAATTAGATGTTTTAATTTTTTCAGTTGTTACTGGCTCTGTAACTGGGCTAGCATATTACTCAGCTGCAAATACTATTTCATCATTGGTATCCCAAACTGGAGGATTATCAAGAGCTGTATATCCAAAACTTCTTGAAAGTGAAGAAAGAGAATATCTTAAAGAAAATTTAACAAGATTATTTTATTTTGCAGTACCGTTTTCAGCAATTTCCATTACTTTTATGAAACCAGCTATATTTGCCTTAAATCCCATTTATGAGATAGCTGCTCCTGTTGTTATTTTCTTAACAGGAAAACTGTTTCTTGCTAATCTTAGTAGTGTTTTCTATCAGTCATTAATTGGTATTGAAAAAATAGATGTAAGTGAGAATTCAAACTGGAAGGATTATGTTAAGAGTAAGTTATTTGTTATCCCAACTCTATTCATAATTCAAGGTATAATTTTCATAGTTTCACTCATTGTAGGTATTATAATATTACTTGGTTTGAATACTATTGAATTAGATTTAGTAATTTATTGGTCCATTATCATCTTCGTAGTACAAATTCCCTTTACAGCTTATTTATATAAATTAGTAAAGAAAAGTTTCAAATCAATATTAGATCTCAAAGCTGTCACAAAATATATCTTAGCAACGTTTAGTATTTTTATACCGATGTATTTTCTTTCTGAAAACTTTTTACAATATAAAATTAGTATCTTTGAATTTTTACCTGAACTAATGATTTACGTTGTAATCAGCATAGTAAGTTATCTTGGTTTAACTTATTTAATTGATTCAAAAACTAGAATATTATTCAAGGCAATTTTAAACGAGCTTATAAAAAAATAATTATTCTTTGAGAATACTTTCTAATTGTAAAGCAAGTTTATTCCAATCAAAATTATCCTGTATATATTTTTGAAACTCTTCTCCCATTTTTTTACATAAATTTGGATCATTTAATAATTTAATTAAATATTTACTATATTCTTCTGAATTATTTGGATTTGCTAAATATCCAAAAACTCCATGTTTGATTATTTTTTCTGTTTCAGCAACTTTTGTTGCAACGACAGGTTTTGCACATGCACCATATTCAAGTAATTTTATTGGGTGTGCTGCAGCATAATATGGTTCATTTGGAAATGAATCAATACACACGTCAGCACATAGAAGATATTGTGGAATTTCTGCACGAGGTTTTCTCCCTAGAAAGGTAAAATATTTGCCTAAACCAGTTTTTCCAACTTTATGTTCCCAAATTTCTTTCGTTCGATTGGGATCTCTGTGGTCACCAATTATTACATATTTTACATCAGGAATTGCATCGATAACTTTTTTTGCAGATTTAATTACTATATCAAGATCTTGTAAAGCGCCAGCAAATATTACTAATTTTTTTGCTTTAAATGAATCACGTAGTTTTATGATAATATCATTATCAAATTTTGATGAATTAAATAATTCAAGATCAACCCCGTTAGGAATTATGTGTATTTTGTTTTCTTCAATATTCCTTGCTACCAAATAGTCTTTAAGATAGCTAGTTATTGCCACAATTTTATCTGCATTTTTAAAAGATTTGTTAGCCAAATTTTTTGGCCTTACAAATATGTGAAAATCAGCAAAGTCAAGAATATGTTTGATTTTAAATTTGGATTTAATTCTCATAGCAGGAAGAGAGCTACCGATTCCAGGCATGTAAGAATATACATAATCAATTTTGTTTTCATCCATAATTTTTGATACAGTTTTTTCAATTCCCGGTAAGCATAGTAGATAATTGACATACTTTCCTATGCCCCTTTTTCCATTAAATGGTGAAAATGATGGAGGATGAATCTCATATACATCGAGAGATTGGTCATGAAAAAAAGAGATTGTAGGTTTTTTTCGTTCTGGTCTAATAACTAAGATGGTGACGTGATGTCCACGTGCAGAAAAAGCCTTCATAAGAGAAAAAACTCTAGTATAATCGCCCCATTTTTGGGCAAGATCTACATTACATAATACGACTATGTTAAAGTGAAATCACCAATTTTGTTGTGCCCAAATGCATGTTTTTTTAATTCCATCAAAAATATTTGTTTTTGGATTATAGCCAAGAAGTTTTTTTGCTTTAGAAATATCCATTCTTCTTCTTGTAATATGATCAAAACTTCTTCTTGAACGAAAAACGATCTTTGATTTACTTTTAGTATTTTTGATTGTTTGTTGGGCGATTACTGAAATCTTTGTTTCATTTCCAGTTCCAAGATTAAATAGTTCGTTTCTTCCCTTTTGTTTAGTTGCTGCTAAAATGATTCCATCTACTATATCATCAACAAAAGTAAAATCTCTTGTTTCGTTACCATTTCCAGTGATTATTAGATTTCTGTTTGCTAAAGCAGCTTTAATAAAATTAGGAATAACATTACGAAATTTTCCTGGAGGATCGTAAGGTCCATAACAATTTGATAAACGTACTATAACATAATCTAAGGAATACAATTCTGATATAGCATTACAATAGAATTCTCCAGATAATTTACTCGCTGCATATGGGGTAGATGGTTTTGGTATAGAATTTTCCTTTTTTGTAACGGAATTACTTTGACCGTAAAGAGATGATGAAGATGCGTAAATAAATCGATTTACATTATGTTTCGCTGATTCCATTAAAAGTTTCAGAGTACCTTCTATGTTAACTCTCAAATCTTCGTAAGGATCTTTAATTGACATTTCATTGGCAAATCTTGCAGCTAAATGAAATACAAATTTGTAATTATGTGAAAAGGTTTTCTTTAGAACTTTAGAATTAGTAATATCTCCTTTGATTATCTGTAAATTTTTGCTAGAATGAAGATTTCCTTGTTTACTTTGGGAAAAATCATCGAGAACTGTAACTTTGGCATCATAATCTAATAATTTTTTCACTAAATTACATCCTATAGCTCCATTTCCACCAGTTACAAGAACTTGAGTCTTGGAAAATTCCGACATATTCTAATTCCTCTCTATATCAATAGGATTGGAACCTTTGTTATATCCAACTGATATGTAATTTATTCCTAGTTCTTCAACTTTCTTAGAATCAAAAATTCGTTTTGTGTCAACTACAATTGGTTTTTTCTTCATGTTCTGAAATAGTTTTAGATCGAAATTTTTGAATTCGTCATGATCGGTTACTACAACTACTGCATCACTTGATTTTACAGTATCTATGTTAAAATCATCAATTTTTTTACCACCAAAAGTTTCATCAGAAAGAGGATCATAGACTAGTACCTCACAATTTTGTTGCTTAAGATCTTTGATTATTTCTTCTGAAGGTGAGAATCTGGTATCACTTACATTTCCTTTGTAGGCTGTTCCAAGAACTATAATTGTGCATTTCCCAAGAGTTTTTCCTTGAGATTGTAAAGCTGTTTTTACCAAGCTAGACACATGATGGGGCATATGATCATTGATTTTTCTAGATTCTAAAATGATTCGAGATTCAATTTTTTCAGAACCTATTGGATTTAAAAGAAGATAAGGATCTTTTGGAAGACAAGGTCCACCTACTCCAGGTCCTGCCATAAGTAAATTCACACGTGGATGTGAATTACATACCTTAACAAGTTCTGCAAAATCGATTCCATATTTTTCACATATGATACTAATCTCATTTGCAAAAGCTATGTTTACATCTCTATAGGAATTTTCCACTAGTTTTGACAATTCAGCAACTTTTGAATTTGTTATAAAAATTGTGGAATTTACAATGTTTTGATATAATGATTTTGCAATAGCCCCTGAATCTTTATCCTCACTACCAATTATTCTCGGTGTTGCTTGAATTTCATTTAACGCTTGACCAGGAGATAATCTTTCGGGGACATATGCTGCCCAAAACTGTTTTCCTAATTTTGATTTCTTGGTAATGATAGGAAGAACAAAATCTTTGAAGGAACCTGGAGGTATTGAGCTTTCTATAATGATTAGTTTGCTATCTAATTTTAATTCTGATAATGATTTACAGACATTTTCTAAGAAGGATAAGTTTGGTTTTATTTCATTTGTGGTAGGAGTTGCAACACATACAATAATGATATCAGATACTTCAATGCATTTTTTCAAATTTCCATTAGGCTCAAATTTTCCACTTTGTATACAATTGGAGATTAATTTTTCTAATCCAGCTTCCTCGAATGGAGATTTTCTTTGTAAAAGTAAATTCAATAGGTCCTTGTTTATGTCATAACCTAAAACAGAATAACCTTGCTTAGAAAAGATCAATGCTGTAGGAAGACCTACTTGACCCAAACCAATAACACATATTCTTGCTTTATGATTTTTTATTTTGGTATGTAAATCATTGTATGACATGATTTTTGATTTTGTTTCTGTCTAAATATAATGTATGGTGAATAAATAATAATCTCAGAAATTTTTTCTTAGAACTTGGATGATTTTGTTGCTTGCTTTACCGTTTCCGTATGGATTTTTTGTTATTTTAATAGGATTATCAATATTTTGTTGAATCGATCTTATGATGGTTATAGGATTTGTACCAATAATCTCAGAATATCCATCTTTGACAGCCTCTATTCTTTCTGTAGAATCTCGTAAGACCAGAACTTTTTTTCTAATTGGGGGAGCCGTTGCTTCTTCTTGGATTCCTCCAGAATCGGAAATAATCAAATTACATTTTTTCATCAAATATAGCATATCAAAATATCCAATAGGTGGAAGAATAGTAATATTCGTTGAATTTTTTACCTTATCAAGTAATCCGAATTGTTTTAATCGTTTTAAAGTTCTAGGATGTATAGGAAATAATAATTTTGTTTTAGATTGTATCAATGCTTTCATAATTTTAGTTAATGTTAATGAATTATCAACATTTTCTTCTCTGTGTAAGGTTAAAAGTGCAAAATTTTCTGAATCTATAGAAATTTTTTTCATTCTATCAATATTTTTAATATTCTCACAAACTGCATCAATAGCAGTATTTCCAGTAACAAAAATTTTCCCATGAACTTTTTCTTCAGTTAGTGTTTTTCTGTTAAATTTCGTAGGTGCAAATAATAATTCTGAAATATGATCAACTGCTATTCGGTTATGTTCTTCTGGCATTCTCCAGTCGTAACTTCTTAAACCTGCTTCAACATGACTTACAGGAATATTACATTTTAAAGAGGCAATAGATGAAGCTAAAACAGTATTGGTGTCTCCTTGAACTACAACAGTATCTGGTTCTATTTTTGAAATAATCTTAGCTAAATTAATCATGATTTCTCCTGATTGAATAGCTCTGCCGGTTGTTGTATTGTGAAGTTTCGTTAATTTCATTTTGTAATCAGGATTACGGATACCTAAATTTTTTAGAAATTGTAAGCTCATATTGTAATCATAGTGTTGTCCAGTGAAAATAATTGAACATGATTTTTCTGAAAGCTTATTAATTATTGGAGAAAGTTTGATTATCTCCGGTCTAGTACCCATTACTATCGCTAATTTCATAATCTAATGATTTGTTCAAATTACCTCTATATGTAAATTTCATAAAAAGAATATCTTAGATAAGCCATTTTTTTAAACAATCAAACATTGATTGAAAGTTCTTTGTCCAGATATTTTTTAAAGTTATTTTTAAATGCGTTCTTGCTAAATTGTTCTAATGGCTCTTTTAGAGCATTTAGAAGATTATCAAACTCGCCTGATAGTCCTTGACTAATCTTTTTAGCGGCATCTTCAACATTATTAGGAGAATATCGTAATTGATCAAATTTCACAGTTTCTTTATGAGCTGAATCATCTGGAACAATTGGAATACAACCAGCTGCGATAGCTTCTATTACTGAAATACCAAATGTTTCCGGTGAAGAGTGAAAGTATATTTTAGAAGTTTTTAGATGATTAATTAATTCATTTCTTGGAATATTTTTTAAAAGAGCCACTTTTGTTTTTAATTTCTGAGAGTTAATTTTGGATTTTATCTGATTAAAATACAGTTCAGTAGTTTTTGTTTTTGTATTACCAATTAATAGATAGTTTGTATTAACTTTCTCAATAACCTGAAGGGCAAAATTAAGATTTTTTTCTTTTGAGAATCTAGAAATTGTTACTACTTGTTTTTTCTTATCCAGTTTTACATTTTCAAATTCAGATATATCTACTGGTGGATAAATCACTGTTGAATCTTTGTTATATTTTTTGCTTATTGATGACTGAGTAAAATTAGAATTTGCTATAAGATGAATGTTCTTATTTTGAATTATTATGTTAAGATTTTTGCTTAATTCTGCATATGGTTTGTAATAAACTGACCAGAGGCCCTGATATCTTGTTTCATTTCTTTCAAATTCATTTTGAAAAGAATTATGACAATAAACTATAACATGTTTTTTTTGATCAATTGGAAAAGCTAAACCACCTGAAGCTTGGATAATTAGGTCATCATTTACCGCTTGTTTGATAAGATTTTTCTCATAGTATCTTTGGTATAATCCAAAAAGTGGTAAACGAAAAGGGATAGTGCTCTTTATATGAACTCCTGGAATGTTAATTGAAGGTTTTGAGAAAGTGTATAAAGTAACTTTATGATCTCTTTCAACGAATAATTCGATTATTGCTAGTAAGGTTTTTTCTGTTCCTCCTCCACCACCAACAAAACCGTGTATAATTCCAATATTCATTAACTTTGAAAAAATGGTTTTGCTTTTAAGGTCTTAGATTAAGAAGTTAGATTTCTAAATTAAAGCTTGGGAGGCTTCATGGAACATCTGGCTTTTTGCACATCCTGCTGCAAGCTCGTCTCCTGCTCCACGTCTCATTAGGCCTCTGTAAAGACCATCTTCTAGCTTAACGCCTTCTCGTTCTTCCCATTCTTCTACAGTAATAGAGTATTTCTTTTGAATTCTATCTCTGTACCATTCTGGAATTACATTAAAGGCACAGAATGGAACGATTCTAAGATCAGGAGTAACATAGTGTATGTCACATCTTTGCAGTCTTTCGAGATCTTCATTGTATTTGTCTTGAAAGTGCATCATGCCAAGGAATAGTCCTTTAACATGCCATGAGCCGATTGACTCAAAGGATCTCTTCATTAGGATACTTCCAAACATTCGTGCAAGGTCTAATCCTGCGGGTTGTT
>JBOGRE010000075.1:0-3537 GCA_050749345.1 Nitrosarchaeum sp.
ATTTTGACCTATTTCATATACTTCTATTAAATTAACCTCAAATACATCAAGGAGTATGTTTTTGATTAGTTTGGCAAATGGATTGATTGACAGTTCTGTAAAAACAGGTTGCATTTTAACAAACTCACATCATACGTTAGTTATACAGCATAATTCATGACTGTAAAGGCCAATTCTCTTTTTATTGCGGTTCAATCGTTGCAGGAGGTTTACTTGAAATTGTATATGTTACCCATGTTACATCTTCTACCTCGTTTGTAATTCTATTGCTGATTTTTTCTAGTAATTCATGTGGTAATCTAGTCCAATCTGCTGTCATTGCATCAATAGAATCTACTACTCTGATCATTACAATATTTCCATATTTTCTTTCATCACCTACAACACCAACTGCTTTATCGTCACCTACTGATGCATATGCTTGCCATACTTTACCATAAATGCCAGCTGCAATCAATTCATCTTCTACAATCCTACTTGCTACTTTTGCTATCTGAAGTTTTGCTGGAGTAACTTCACCAATAATCCTTACAGCTAGTCCAGGTCCTGGAAATGGATGTCGCATGTAAAGTTTTTCTGGGACACCTAAAATTTTAGCTATTTTTCTTACTTCATCTTTGTATAGATCACGCAATGGTTCCAATATTTCCAAATTAAGCCAATCTGGTAGTCCCCCTACATTATGATGTGATTTTATTACTGCAGCTGGGCCTTTTGAAACTCCACTTTCTATTACATCTGGATACAGTGTACCTTGTGCAAGCCATTTGAAAGGACCATTCTTTTTTGCAAATTCAGTAAAAACATGAATAAACTCCTCACCTACGATCATTCTTTTTCTCTCAGGGTCTTCCACACCTTTTAATTTAGCCAAAAAAACTTGGGCAGCATTAATTGCTGTAAAATTTACATTAAAATTATTTTTAAACATCTCTTCAATTTCTATTTCTTCATTTAATCGCAAAAGACCATTATTTACAAAAACACATTTTTGTCTATCACCAATTGCTTTGTGAATCAGCAAAGCTACTACAGTAGAATCTATTCCTCCACTTACACCACATAAGACATTTCCTTCAATTTTTGAGATTTTTCCTACCGCAGCATCGATAAACCCCTCCATAGTCCAATCTTGTTTAGCGCCACAAACTTTCAAAACAAAATTCTTGAGAATTTCTGTTCCTTGTTCGGTGTGAACTACCTCCGGATGAAACTGAATTCCATAAATTGACTTTTTTTCTGATGCAATTGCCGCAGCCTTTGCACTTTCAGTGTGTCCTATTACTTTGAATCCTGGTGGAATTTGCTCTGCTTCATCACCATGACTCATCCATGCTCTAATTGACTCACCAACTCCACTTAGGAGATCCTCATCACTATCAATTGTTAGTAATGATGAACCGTATTCCTTGTTGGCTCTTTTTACTTTACCACCAAATTTATTTACAATTAATTGATGTCCGTAACAAATTCCAAGCAGTGGTAAATTCATATCAAAAATTTTATTTTCTGGAACAGGTGCATCTAAATTATACACACTTGATGGACCTCCCGAAAAAATTATTCCTTTAGGATTGTGTTTTTGTAATTCCTCAAAACTAATATCAAAAGGAACAAGCTCTGCATATACAAAAAATTCTCTAATTCTTCTACAAATCAAATGACTGTACTGCGACCCAAAATCTAAAACTACTATCTTATCCATAGAATCACTTTTTGATGTTTTCAAGCATACGTGTAAGTGACCACCCTGCAGTGTTAATTATTTCATTTATCCTCTCTTTTTGCCTGTAGTTTTTGATAATTATTTCTCTAATGTCTGAACCATTTTTGTTAATTATATAATCAATAACTGAATCTCTTTGGATTTTGCCATTTTCTGCTTCTACAGAATCTTTTCTCTTCATTTCACCAATAATTCTATCAATAAAAAATGATTTGAAGGGAGGCGTATCTGCGTTTATTTCCATATTGTCTTCTAAAACTATCGAAACCTGATCAGGTGTGATGTAAGCATTTGCAATAATTTTACCATCACTTCCACTTGTTATGGGAATTAAGCTTTCTTCTGATTTCTCAGCAGGTGTGGTAAGATTTTTTGTAGATAACTCTGATGTTTTTACTATACCAAGTGCAGAAGCTTTTGTAAAGCTAGACTCTTTTAATACCAAATCTAAAATTGTGATATTTTTTTCTAACAATTCAATGGCGTTTTGATGCTTGTCAATTTGCTTGATCAAACTATCCCTCATAGCAACAACATCTCGTATTTGTTCCTCTGAGAATTTCATAATTTCTTTCATATTGATATGGGTATTAAATGCATTCTAGGTAATTATACTATCGAGTTCACTATAGGATATCTTTTCAAATCCTCTAATTGGGCTTGATGTTGTAAATAATTGCGATCTTGTTTTTTCTGATAACCATTCTAAAAGCGATTTTCCTTTTCTTAATTTCTTTAATTTGATTTTTCTCTCTACTACTTTTGTTTGAGAATATTTTCCTATTCTTTTTCCAAAATCCATTCCAAATAAAATAATTTTGTTTGCATTAAAATGACTTGCAAGAAAAACCGCTCTATCTCCATCAGTGAAACCTCCAAAATTTTGTATATTTTTAAATGGTTTTGATTGAGTGGTACCAATACAATTTTTAAAATTTTCTACAATACATAATTTGGCAATATTATCTCCATGTGCATGAATTACAAAAATTGAATTTGTTTTTCCAACTTTTATCAACGAATCTTTATCCCCATCCAAGTCAGTAACAACAATGTCTGGTTTAATTCCGTTTTCAACTAATGGTTTTACTGCACTATCTGCCACAATTTTTACTGCTTTTTTAAAATTTTTCAATACTGGTATGGCTAAAGACAATGATGAACCTGCACCTATTACAAAAACAGTTTTTCCTTTTATTTTTTCACTGATCTTTTTAGTAGAAACAGTTTTTCCTAAAATCAAATCCAAAATAATTGCTGACTCGGTATCTTGTTTTTCACTGTATTTGAATTCGTGTAGAATCTCTGAATATCTTTTATCCCAACCTGACATCATCATATGACTCAAATTGGTATGGTTTATGATAAATCATGTGACTAATCTTGGAAACGTAGGCGTGGGAGGAAAAAATCCAGTCCGAATAATGGGTATTTTAAATACCAGTCCAGAGTCATTTTACAAAAAATCAATTAAAACAACAAAACAACAGATTACAAACACAATAAAACAAATGGAAATTGATAGAGCAGATTTTATTGACATTGGAGGAATGTCTACTGCACCATATCTATCTACATCAGTATCTGAAAAAATAGAATCACAAAGAATTCTAAATGCAATTAAAATTATTCAAAACGTATCAAATCTTCCAATATCTGTTGATACATGCAGAGCAAATGTTGCAAAATCTGCTTTAGAACATGGAATTGAAATAATCAACGATATTTCTGGATTAAAATATGATGATAACATGGTTGATGTCATTAGAAAATATCGACCGTCACTTATCTTATGTGCATTTGATTCTAAA
>JBOGRE010000076.1:0-6155 GCA_050749345.1 Nitrosarchaeum sp.
GGTGTATACGCAGCAGTTAATCACGACTATGCAGCAATTTATACTGGCGCAGCTACAATATTTGTAGCAGGTGATCCATTTGGATTGAATCCAAGATTGGTCGATGCAAAAGTTATTCCAGAACCAGTAGCATCATATGCTTATGTATTGGGTAACCCAAGCAACGCTGTCCCACCAATGGGAATGAACAGTATTGCACATCCAGCACTCAATGTTCATGGTCTGTACACTGATGAAGTAGCTTCTGAGAAAATAGCAAATGGTGCATTAGCCTTATGGGATATTGTACCAACTCTACCACCAATACCATAGGTAGCAATACCCTATCTTTTTCTATTTTTCAATTTTAATGAATTATATTCTATAGATTTTTTCTTAATTGCATGGGATTTGACGATTCTGTTTTGATATGTGATGAAGTAGATCCTGTTTTAAATAAAATATTAGTAGACAATGGTTTGAAAGTTTCATATGAACCAAAAATTACTCCAGACCAAATCAAGGAAAAAATTTCTAATTTCAACATTGTAATTGTTAGAAGTAGAACCACCCTTACAAAAGAGATGATTGAAAAAGCTGACAACTGTAAAATTATTGCCCGTGTTGGGGTTGGACTTGATAATGTTGATCAAGCAGCAGCTAAAGAAAAAAACATTCGTGTAATTAATGCAGCAGAGGGGGCAATGAATGCTGTAGCTGAATTAGTTTTAGGATTGATGTTGTCATTGGCAAGACAAACTACAAGAGGTGACAGGGCAATCCGAAATGGGCAATGGCTAAAAAATGAATTGAAAGGAACAGAACTTAGAGGAAAATACCTTGGAATTGTTGGATTGGGAAACATTGGAAAAAGATTGGGACGACTTGCACGAGCACTTAACATGAATATTATTGGTTATGATGTTATTCCAATTGATGAGGAATTTGCCAAGGAAGTTGGATTGATGAAAGCTGATTTAGATACATTGTTGCAAAGCTCTGATTATATCTCACTTCATGTTCCATTGTTAGATTCTACATATCATTTGATTAATGCTCAAAAAATGGCTAGTATGAAAAAAACTGCAAAAATTATCAACACTTCAAGGGGCGGTGTGATTGATGAAGATGCTTTGTATGATGCACTAAAAAATGGTAATTTGGGTGGTGCAGCATTGGATGTTTTTGAAAAAGAGCCTGCAATAGGAAGTAAATTGGCTGAACTAGATAACGTGATTCTTACCCCACACATTGGTGCCCAAACAAAGGAGGCTCAATCTTTGGCAGCCAACATAATTGGAGAAAAAATTATTCAAATACTCAGAGGCGTAATCTAGATGCTCTTTTCTGGCAAACTACAAAAATAACTAAAAAAGCTTGACTGATACGTGATTAAATCTCGTCTCATTCTTTTTAAGACGGAATTGGAGGTTAATCTTCGTGCAGAAAAATCAAGATGTGGATACACAATCTCAAAAACTAGGAAAAAATATGCCTAGTATAGATTCACTGGTTAAAATCTCAATTGGATTAATCATTGTTGCAGTACTTTCTTCAGCCTTTGTTTATGCAGAAACCGCCTCTGTAACTGTAGGTGATACCTCTTATGATGTTCAATACATTGGTAATGGTGTAACTGTTTCTGGAATAGATGCAGATCTTAGCCTTGCAAATAAAAACTCTGTATCTCTAGTTATCTACGTGGTTGTTTCTGATTCCCCCGGAACTTTGGAAATTACATTTGAAAGAAGCTTCTTTGATTCTATCTATAATGGAACTGATGATGACTTTTTTGTTTTAGCAGATGGCGATGAATCAAAATATTCTGAAATTAAAACAATTCAAAATAGAATTCTAAGTATAGAATTACCTTCGGGAACTGAAGAAGTTGAAATTATTGGCTCTCAATTTGGTTCGTCTGTATCTGAATCCGTTGACACACCAACACCACCAGTTGAAAAACCTGTTGCTTGCACATTGGAATATATTCCAGTCTGTGGTATTGATGGCGTAACTTATGGCAACAAATGTCAATTAAATGCTGCAGAAATTAATCTAGATTATTTAGGTGAATGTAAAATTAAAGAAAAACCAACAGCTGAAAAACCAACAGCTGAAAAACCAAAAACTGAATGTGGTGCTGGAACAATTCTCAAAGATGATGTCTGTGTTTTAGATGAAAGATGCGGACCTGGTACTGTTCTAACAGATGGTGTATGTGTAGCTGAACCAACACCCGAATCTACTCCTTCTAGAGGATTGGGGACTCAATTAGTTGTTTCACTGATTGCAGCATTTATTATTGCAGGTATTGTTGGACTTGTGCTGGCTATAATGTCAAAAGCAGGTAAGAGCAAAAATTAATTTAGTTTAACAGTCGAAATTTTTACCATTCATAATATTGTTAAAATCAAATCCTGAATATTGTATACTTGTGGAATATGGAATCACTCCTATAATAGGCGTATCGATATTTACCTGTATCTGCATCTTATTTGGGTCCAGTCTGATTGGTTCTCCACTAAATTCAAAATCTAATTGCATGAATAAATATTGTGCTTCATTCAATCCTTCAGAATGAAAAATTCCGTTTTGAGTAGCATGTGATAATGGGTTTATCGTAAGTGGTTGTATGGTGAATGTGCCTTTATTTTCCAAATCATAAAATGTGTTTATCTCAAATTTTTTAAAACTTGCCCAATATGGCAAAGTATTGCAAAATTCCACGTCACCATTATTTGATAATGCAAAATAATTGAATTTGTTTTGATCACTCCATCTAAACTGTAGTTGTTCTGCAGCATAGATGTTCAAAATAGAATATACAAATGGAATGATTATTGCAATTATTGCAATTACTGTTATCTTTGAATGTTTGTTCATTTTTTATATTATGATGATCTCTTTATTAATTAGATATTGAATCGCGTGTGAAAATTCATTATCTGAAATTTTATCATCAAGCCACCATCCAGCTATATTTTTTACCCATTTTGGAATGTGTATATCTTCAAGATTTTTTTCATTTATTTTACTTGGTATGCTAATTATGTTTTTGTCTACAAATTTATTTATTGCATCTATGAAAGATCCATCTGACACTTTGTCATCAATCCACTGAGATGCAACATCTTTCATCCATATTGGGATGCAGGCATTTCCTGAATCAATTAAATCAAATTCCGCAGTGTCTTTTGCACCCGCATATTCAACATCTATGAAATATTTACCCACTGGAAAGATCTCTGCATTAAAAGGATTCATTGAAGGAATTGGATTTTGCAGGTTAGTTATTGGAATGGGAATTGCACTGCTTCCTTTACCTGTCTGGTCTCTGATGTGGATTATTGCAGGTTCTCCTGTAATTTCTGAAACTTTTATAGTGTAAAATAATTTTTCACAGTATCTAAAAGTAGTATTATCCATTAAAATTTCAACAGTCGGTGTAGCGTAAACACTTGGTAATAGTGCGGCACTGAAAATTACTAATACCATAATAATAAAATATTGTCTTGTTTTCATTACCATTTCTTTGTAATTACTTAATAAAAATCTCAAACATATGCTCAGAAATGCTTTTTAATGTTCAGCCGTGACTTTATTTATCGAGTTTTTTGCGGATGCAAACTCTTTGAGTGTGTGGTTTGTAATACCCCACTCAAGGAACATTTTGATTCTTTGTTGTCCTTTATGTCTATTTGTTCTTTTTACATTCTCTACATTTTTAGTTTACATGATTATTTAATAAAAAATACAATATGATAATTATGATTCTTTGTTAGTTCTTGTCAGATTAAATTATAATGCATTCTCTAGTAATAGATTGATTGTTTCAGAAAAGCTCACTGATCTACTTTCTTTTTGAATTGTTTTAGCTTGAATGAGTCTTATTTTTTTTTGTATGTCATCATCAATCATTATTGTAACTCTCTTGCTCATATTGGATTATTTGTTTAATTTAATATAAGATTAACGTATACAATTGCATACATTTATGCCTTGGTTTTAGTTTCGAAACTATAGCTCTTGCTTTCTACCATTGTATTTGTACAAGTGAAACCTAAATCTGAACAGAATTCACCTGTCAATAAGATTGCAAATAATGACCAATTTTTCCCCATGTCATGATTGACTATTAATTTGTAATGATCATTTTTGGTGAGTCTGTAGGACAAATTGGATGCCTTGCACCACGATTCAATAAAATCAATTGTATTTTCTATGGTTGGATATTCATAAATGAATTTGATGCTGGAGATAATGGTGCCTTTGACCTGTTTGGCTATTTGTCTAATTTGTTCTTCATTTAGATGATAAAAGATCTCTCTAACTACGGCTGGATCGAATGCCAGCCATCTCATATCTGAAGTGTAATCATCCCATTGTAACTCTTTTGCAAGTATTTTGTTTATTGTGAGATTCAACGCTTGTTCTTGTTTTTTACTTTTTTCTTCCAGTTTGATTTTCAAAGATTTTGGCACGCGAATTGTAATGATCTCTGTATCCTCTTGCATGGGCTATTCTTTTTAATTAGGCATATAATCCAACATTATTCCTCAAAAAAATTATTGAAACTACATGTTTTCCAAAAATTGTTTAAATCACATTTTTGGAAAAGGAAAATTTGTTTTGAGTATCAAATATGTGAAATTTTAGTAAAATGGTCCTTTTTGACACCTTGTTTGAACAACAAATACTTTCAAGTGGGCACTAATCAGTTATTAAAGGGGATTTTATTAAAATCGATATGCCTACTATACAAGACAAAACTTGGATTACACTATTGAAAGAGAACGGTCCTGAAATTAGAGAGAGAGTAGTAGGTTGGCGTAAAGAAAATGCCATTATTAGAATAGACAGACCAAGTCGTTTGCAGAGAGCTCGAAGATTAGGATACAAGGCAAAACAAGGCATAATTGTTGTTAGAATGAGAGTTGGTACTGGTGGTATGCGAAAACAAAGACCCGTTGCTGGTAGAAGACCAAAACATCTTGGTGTTACAAGAATCAAGGCAGATGACGACATGAAAACAGTTGCAGTAAGAAGAGTACTTCAAAGACATCCTAACATGAAACTTTTGGGTTCATACTTTGTCTACAAAGATGGTATGCATTACTGGTTTGAAGTTATCTTGGCAGATCCAATGCATCCAAGAATTGCACAAGACAAAGAATTACGACAAAGATTACCTCAAATAACTGCATAAATTGAAATCACAATTACTTGTTTCATTTCTTTTACTTTTAGTAGTTACACCTGCATTTGCTCAATTACTCTCTGATAAAACTGGGCTTGTAAACAGATTAGATGTGAAAACAGGTGGATATTCATTCGAAGTTGAAACTGTTGCAAACTATGACATAAAGGATTTTAAATTTGATGAAGAACAAAAACGCTTAACCCTTTACGTCTCTAGCAGTCTTGAAAATAATTTGGGTGAGGTGTATCTTCCACAAACTCTTTTGAGTGGAAATCTTACTTTTTATATTAATGACCAAGAATATTTTCCAACAATAAAATCCAATGACAACATTTTATTTATTACATTAAATTTTACAGGCTCTGGCAATAACAAAATAGATATTATTGGAACTGACTATCTGCAAGGACTAAATCAAACATCGATTTCAATTAAAAATGAATCACCAACTGAAAACAAATCCTCTGACAAAGGTGGCGGATGTCTAATTGCAACTGCAACATATGGCTCAGAACTAGCCCCACAAGTTCAACAGTTACGAGAACTACGCAATAATCAATTACTGCAAACAGAATCAGGAAAATCATTTATGAAATCATTTAATGAATTCTATTATTCATTTAGTCCGGCAATAGCTGACTATGAGCGTGAAAATCCATTATTCAAAGAGACTGTAAAGATTGTAATAACACCCATGCTTTCAACTCTTTCAATTATGACATTGGCTGAAAATGCTTCTGAATCTCAAGTATTAGGACTAGGGATTTCTGTAATTACATTAAACATTGGAATTTATTTTGTGGCTCCAGCTATTGTAATTGCAAAAATTAGAAAGAAACTCTAAACTTTATCAATATGCTTAAGTTGAAATGATATAAAACCAAATTATTGTCATGCAACGAATCTGAATTCACAGAAATTAAATTCTTAGCAGAAAAAGTACATGCCCATCATTGGCCCCTTGATACTAAAAAGT
>JBOGRE010000077.1:0-4108 GCA_050749345.1 Nitrosarchaeum sp.
CACTGAATCCATTATTTTAAACCATTTTCTTTTCCATTATAATCTTCGTCTCACTGATTTTTACTGTAAGTTCTACTTTTTACTTATATTCAAATTTTTAAATAATATTTTGAAAAAAATTACCTGATGAATCATGTTGAAATTATGGATGACATGATTATTCTAAATGTACTCAATTTAATAAAATGATTCAAATAATTTGTGCATTTTGTTGAACTAGAACCCTGGAGCAATTCTATATTTTTTGTGTACCTTCTAAAATTCTCACAAATAATTGGTCTATACACAAATTTGATGACTCTTTTCTGGCAAGCATGGCTTGATACATTACAAATAAAGCAAATATTAAGTACGTTTTATTCCCAAGTTTTAAGTAGCATGAGATTGGAAATTGATCTCTGTGAAACGAGAAGTCATAGTCCTAAGCTTGTTTTTATTATTAATCATGCCTGTATATGCCAGTGCTCAAAGCCCTGAACGAATAAGCATTATTGATAATTTTGGTGATTTTGATAAGGGTGAACCTTTTTTCATTTATGGACAGGTTGCAACTTTTCTTGATGATTCTTTTTTAATAATGCAAATCATTAATCCTGAAGGAGATTTATGTCAAATTCAACAACTTGTACCATTACCTAATGGCGCTTTCATAACAGATACAATTCCACTAAAAGGTCGAATATGTGGTTTGATTGGAGATTATGAAGTTAAACTATTTTATGGTGATTATTCCACAACTGCTAATTTTCATGTAAATGGTAAATCTTTCTCTGAGCCAAATTCTGATACTTTAATCACATCGGCAAAAAATTTACTTTCTACAAGCATGTCTGTGATTGACGAAAAATTTGATGTTGATCCTAGTTTCACTAACAAATTAAACAATGTAATTTCGTCAAATGATTTATCTGAAATAGAAAACATGTATGTTGATCTATGGGATGAATTTTATTCTGATGAATTTGTTTCTGAGATAACTCCTCTTCTTAGACCTGCAGTATCGTCCTCGTTGAGCTCTGTTTCCCAAATGTTATCTGATGGGAAAATTTCATCTGATATTGCCAAATCGATTGATAGGTCGATCTTTACATCTGTCTTCTATTATGAAATTGGCGATAAAAACAAGTCTATAGATCTACTCTCTGACGTGTTTGTTGATATTAGAAATACAAATCCAAACAAAACACCTGCAACAAAACCCCTTACTTTTGATGAACTTGAAGAGACTTTGCTAAACTTGATGAAAAAGTCTGATACTGTAATGAGTAGACCTGTAAAAGAAGAGATTGGTTTTATTTTTGCTAGAGGTACTGCACCTGTTCATGCTCAAGAAATTTCTGATCTAGTTGATCTATTGACTAAGGCTAGATATCTTGATGTTGTTTCAAGAAAACATAATGATCTGTATCGTTTAGTTCAAAATGATTGGGATGGTGCAAAACTATCTCTTCAAAAAAAGGAATCTGTTGAAGATTTACTTGCTTCTAATGAGAGGGTAAATCACATTCATCAGGCAGCAATATTGTTAAAAGAACTAGAGGATGTGGACCGTTTTATATCTTCAAATTCTGATGAAAACTCTGACCTTGCAAATCTACTGATGCCTGATTGGGAAAAACTCAAATCTAATCTGGAATTGGCATCATCCGTTAATGACATTATTGATTCTGAAACCCAGATTAAACAAATGAAGCAAATTATTGACATTTCCTCAAGAATCAGTAAGGCTGTAGAAATATCTCAAGCAAGTGGCGTCAATTCTAGTCTGATATCTGATTGGAAATCTCTTTTAGAAAAGGTCAAGAATGCTGGCTCTACTGATGAAATTCTAAGTATTGTTTCAGAATTTGATCATTCTATGACTGCATTAAGAGAAAAAAGAAATCCCTTGACTGTTTTAAAATTTGAATATCAAACAATGAAACAAAAAGCAGAACTTCAAGCTGATTATAATAATTTGGTTCTTATTGACAGTGCCCTTAAAATTATCAATACTGCCGAACAAATGGAATCTGGAAATCCATCTATTATGAGGATTGATAGAATTGAAGTTTTACTAACCTGGGTAAGTGAACAAGCCCCTAAAATAAAATCTGATTTGAATTCATATGATAAGGATGCCTTTAAGATACGTGCAAGTGATATCTTGCAGAGAGCAAAATCTATAGAAAATTTGGTAGATTTAGGATTACGTACACACAAATTCTTACCTGGATACATTAATTTCACAAATTCATTTAATGAAAGAATTGATCAAGTTAGAGATCTTGTTATAAAAAATGATCTTGATGAGGCAGATAAATCAGTTCGAGATTTGTTTAATGAATGGAATCAGGTTTCAAAAGCATACGCTGATGATCCATATGGTTCAAAAGTTGGTTACAACGTTGATGAGATAAAACGTATTGAATACCGTGAAAGATTAGATGCGTATGCTAACATGGTGCAAAATTTCTATAACAGTGAATTTTCTCCATATGCTAAAGAATATGATGATATGACTTCAGATGCGTATGATCTTATTGATTATGGAAATTTTGTTGACGCCGAATCCAAAATCTTGGAAATTGGTCAATTTTTAAGTGATCATCTGGTTTTGAGTAATCCTCGAATAATCTATGATATCTCTTATGACCCTGAAAAAAATATTTGGATAATTCATGGTGCAGTAGACAAGCCTATTTTTGATAGAAGAGCACCTCTGTACGTTACTGTCTTCAATATGGATGGAAGCACTCACAGTAGTTTGGAATTTAGTGATACAAAAATTGGTGATTTTTACACTCAGTGGATAGCACCAGCAAGTCCTGGCCTTTATGTGGTAATGTTACAATACCAGGACTCAAAAGCGACACAGATTGTATATGTCAAAGAGCATTTTGAAAATGTTGCTACACCATCAGATTTGAATATGGTCAAACTTGCACGTGATTTTGAAGAATTAAAAACATTTATTGAAAAATTTGCCGACAAGACAAATAATACTGACTCTAAATTTTCTTCCACCATAAACGACATTAAATTAGCTCTGATCAATAAAGATGCAAAAAAAGTTGATGATAAATTAAACAACCTGAAGCAATTAATTGAAAAATATCTTCCAATACGATCAAAATATGCTGTTATTGAAGCTCAATATGAAAATGACAGCCTTACTATTTCCGGTGCAGTACAAAAAATAATATCTTTTAGAGAAGATTTGTTTGTTGAT
Organism: Nitrosarchaeum sp.; assembly: GCA_050749345.1. Classification (GTDB taxonomy): domain Archaea; phylum Thermoproteota; class Nitrososphaeria; order Nitrososphaerales; family Nitrosopumilaceae; genus Nitrosarchaeum. The sequence goes on from JBOGRE010000077.1 coordinate 3,212, forward strand.
GTGTTTGATCAAAAAGGTATTCTAGTAGAATCAATAGCCCTAAAAGATAATTCATCTGGCTTGTTTAATGAAGTTTTGTCACGTCCATTTGATTCTGGTGTTTATGTGGCTCAACTACAATATCACGATGTAGTTGTCACTGATTTTTTTACCGTTAAATAATCATTTGTTTTTACTTTTCACCAAATTGAATAATTGCCTAACTGCTAATTTTGGATGGTGTGTTGCCAATTTTATCATGTTTGCTAATCCAAAATCTGCTTTAATAAAATCTAAAAATTCTTCAGGCTTTAATTCCTTGATTATGTCTAATTCTTTATCCCATTCATCGTCTGATAATCCAATCCATCTATCTTGAACTTTTCCTGCTGATTTGATTTTTGCCTGAATATCTTTTTTCCAATTTTCTTCATACGGATATAGTGCTGTTTCATCTGTTTTTCCTGATTTTATTGCATTTGATGCTATTTTTCCTGCAATCCTTCCAAATTTTATTGCGTACCTTATTCCCTCTAACACTAATGGATTAGCCTGACCTGCTGAATCTCCTACAAGAATTAAATTATTGTATACTGTTTTTCTTGACAATCCATCGTTTGGAATTAACCCATAATGAAATTCAACAAGTGTAATTTTCCCCAACTTACTGATTGGACCAGTTTTTGAGTCCAGCAATTCTTTTAATCTCTCAGTAGGGTCTACTGCTGATTCTGGTTTTCCAACTCCTACTCCTATTCTTACAATGTTTTTTCCTACAGGAAAAATCCATGCATACCCTGCTGGAGAATATTTCTGACCCACCATAAGCCACCATGTTTCTTGATCTACATTTTCAGCTTCAACTTCATATTCTGCACCTGCACCGAATCTTTTCCACTGTGTTACAAAACCCATAGC
>JBOGRE010000078.1:0-3758 GCA_050749345.1 Nitrosarchaeum sp.
TTTGTCATGATGAAAGCTTTCATACCTGCATGAGTTGGAGAATAATAATCTAAAAGACCAAGAACAGTTCTTCCTTCAGTACCAACATGATCCTTCTTTTTATCACGATACCAAAAGCTAACCAATGCATACGATGCAAGTCCTACACCTTCCCAACCAAAGAATACTTGTAATAGATTATCAGATAATACAATTAATTGCATTGAACCAATAAAGAACAGCATCCAGAACCAAAATCGGGTTATTGATTTGTCACCTTTCATGTATCCTGTACTGTAAATCATAATTAGAAATGAAATCCATCCAACTACATTTGCCATGATTATTGAGAGTGGATCAGCTAGTACACCTGCTTTCAGACCAATAGAATTAATCCAAGATATTTGATCATGAATTTCATGTGCTTCCAATGCCATTGGTAGTAGAGATACTGCAGAAATTGCACTCATTAAAGCAAATCCAACTGCTACATAACCAGTTGCATGTTTTGATATTTTTCCAACTCCCGGCATTATCAATGCTGCAATGAAAGGCAGTATCCAAACTAACCAAGCACTTGCTGTACCTATTTCAAATGGCAGACCTAATACTTCAGTTGTCATAAACTAAACTCCAAGTACCCCACTCATGTATGGGATTATTTGATTAAAGAATATGTCCGGGTAAATTCCTAGAACTATTGTAAATCCTGCAAGTACCATCATTGGTGCAGTCATATACCAACTTCCTTCTTTAACATTCTCAAGGTGTACTGGGAGTTTTCCAAAGAATACACGTTTTAGCATCCAAAGAATGTAAGACATTGTCAGTACAGTTGCAACAAGACCTAAACCAAATGTAACGGCTCTGACGGTAGAACCATCTTTAATAGCAGTTTCTAATGCTCCATAAAATAGAGTCCATTCACCCATAAAGCCACTAGTTGGTGGCACTCCCATAATTGTCAATGCACCAATTACTGCACAAACAGCAGTTATTGGCATCTTACCAGCTAATCCACCTAGTTGAGAAATATTTCTAGTACCAACTTTAACAATTATAATTCCAGCCATCATGAAGAGAATACCTTTACCAAGTCCGTGTGTGACATACATCATCTCAGCTCCAGATAACCCAAGTACAGACATGGAACCAATTCCAAATAGAATGTAGCCCATTTGACTAATACTAGAATATGCAAGTAACCGTTTGATATCGTCTTGCATTAACGCCATGGCACCACCATAAATCATTGTAACAAGACCCCAGATGTGAAACCAAATTGAAAGATCAGCAAATGTATTGGGTAAAAATTCTACAATTAATCTGAAAATACCATAAGCACCAATACCGATCATTGCAGGTGATAGTAATGCACTAATTGGAGTTGGTGCAGCACCATGAACCCATGGAAGCCATATGTGAAACATGAACACTGCCAGTTTGACACCAAGCCCAATTGAAATTGCAATAGCTGAAAGCATTAGAATGTCATGTGGAATTTTTGATTCTTGAATATCTACAAAGTCAAAGCTTCCAATTGTAAAACCAATCATTAAAAATCCTAATAGTAAAACAACGGCACCAGCATGAGTCCAAAGTAAGAACATTAAACCAATTTTTCTTCTTGGGCCAGCACCCCAAAGAGCTACTAAAAAGAAACCAGGAATCAACATTATCTCAAAAAACACATAGAATTCAATTAAGTTTGTAGATAGTACAGTACCAAGCATGCCCATTGCAAAGACAAGATAAAGAGCAAAGTAAAGTCCAGACTTTGTATTAACATAGTTTGAAAGAGAAGATGATTCAATTACGGTTGAATGACCGCTAGTTGATGTTATTTCATAATGTTCTTCCTCATATTGTTCATGAAATCTGTGAATCATGTATGGCTTTGAATATAGTACTAAAATTGTACTAAGTACGTAAATTATAATAGCAAATGGAGATGCTAAACCATCCAATAGGAATCCAAATTCGCCAAATTGTTTTGTCCAGGGATAATGTTCTTGTGTAGTGCCACTAAGTGCAGCTTGAATCACTAATACAGTAGTGTAAAGCAGAATTGCAAATGTAAACCACATTGCAGGTGCAGGACCTATTTTTCTTCCAATTATGTAGGCAATTGGCGATAATAACAAAGGCAATAAAACTGCCTGTAAAAGTGCATATTCCACTATCCTTTCAAGCTCCTAAAGTCTGCAATGTCAATATTCTGATACATACGATACGCTACAATGATCAATGAAAGTCCAACTGCAACTTCGGCTGCAGCGATTGCAATTGAAAATAAGGCTAATGTTTGACCCCCACTATGAGATAAGAATCGTCCAAATGCAACCAGATTAAGATTTGCAGCGTTAATCATTATTTCAATTGCAAATAACATTCGAATGGCATTTCTCTTTACAGACAAGCCATAAATTCCAATGCCCAATAAGGCAATAGATACTAAAACAAAATCAATCAGTTCGTTGCTCATTCTCTACATCCTCCCTTCTTGCTAAAATTAGTGCACCAGTAACTGAACCCGCTAGGATCAATGCCATTAGAATCAAAGCTGGCCAATAATATATTAGAAAGTCTGCACCAATACTTCTAAAATCAACTGCGGGGTTATCAGTAGTTATTGTTTTGATGCCAGAATCCATTATGACTGAACCTAGTGCAACCATAAAAATCAACATTAACGCAATGCCTGCAAATTTTCTTCTTTTATCCTCAACTTTCTTGAAGATAAGTTCTCTTTTTACTAGCATAACTGTAAACAAAATTAAAACCGCAATAGAACCTACGTAAACTGCTAGTTGAAACATTGCAACAAACGGCGAATCTAAAAGTAGAAAGAATCCTGCAATTCCACCAAGTGTACCCATCAAGGCAATAGAACCATAAATTAAAGATCTCATTTCTAGTGCAGCTATTGCAGAACCAATTGTAATAACAGATAATGCAAGAAATATGGCATCAGCCATGTGTTGCACCTCTATCAGTAATTTTTATTTCAGAATCTTGAGAAACAAATGGTTTTACTTGAAGTTGAGCTGGTGTATAGATCAAACCTTCTTTGCTAAATGAAGAAAGTTCATAGTCATTTGTCATGTACAATGCATAGAATGGACACGCATCTACACACAATCCACAAAAGACACATTTGCCATAATCAATTTGCGGCATGATAGCTTTTTTATTGTGTTTGTATTCCTCTGGAACTTTTACCATGGCAATAGCTTCTGCTACTCCCTCACATGCAATGGAACATAGCTGACAGCCAGTACAATGATCATGAAATAACATATGGCGGCCTTTCATACCAGCAATTCCAACACCAGTGGATGGATCAAATTGGTAACCATCGCCAACAAACTTTAGTTTCTCTTCAGGATATCGTAATGTAAATCGTTTCATAGCTATGTGTTTAATTCCTGAATTTAATGCCTTGATAATACCAGTAGCTGTTCCCATTACAATATTCCTCCAGGTCCCAAGACTCCAGCATACAACAAACCGAGTGCTATAAAGATGTTAACGAATGCAAGTCCGATTAGTTTGTACCAACCAAGACTTAACAACATATCAATTCGAATTCTTGGAAAAACGCCTCTTGGTAATAAAATGAAGAATATTACGCCTACTGTTTTTATTACAAACCACATAACACCGTTTAGCATCTCTTGTGAAAATACGGGTAATCCAGGAATTTTAGCAGTGATTGGACCCATCACTATTCCTTTAGTGACAATGTCTTCAGGGAAAGGAGGCCAAATCATAGGTCC
>JBOGRE010000079.1:0-2491 GCA_050749345.1 Nitrosarchaeum sp.
AGTCATTATTGGCGGTGGTCCTCAAAAACAAGAATTATTAGAGTTATCCATAAAACTTGATCTAAAAAATAACGTTGAGTTTAGAGGATTTGTTTCTGAAGAAGAAAAAAATTATGTTTTATCAGAATCTATTGCCATGTTATTTCCTAGTTTGTGTGAAGGCTTTGGTTTGGTAATTTTGGAATCATTTATGTTTGAAAAACCAGTGCTAGTAGCAGATAATAGACCATTATCAGATATTGTAGAAAATGATGTAGATGGTTTTGTCATAGAGGCAAAAGAACAAAAAAAGTGGGCAGAAAATATCATTAAAATTATTCAAAATCCTGATTATGCAAAAAAAATGGGAAGTAAGGGGAAACAAAAAGCTCTTAATTATTATTCGCTAGATAGTATGATTACAAATATAGAGTCAATGTACAAGTCTGTAATTACACATGATTAAGAATTAGACAAATACCAATCAAGAGTAATTTTTAAGCCTTGTTTTAATTCTGTTTTCGATTTCCATCCAATTTTTTTTAATTTCTTGTTGTTTGCAATGATTTCTTTAATGTCAAATTTTCGTACAAGAGAATTTTCTATAGTAATTGGAATATTTTTTCCAGATATTTCCTTAATTAAATTACATATTTCAAAAATAGAGTGACTTTTACCAGTACCTACATTGTAAATATTGAATCCTTTAGATTTTTTAAAGATCAGCTTAATTGCATTTACAGCATCATCTACAAAAATAAAATCTCGTTTAGTAGTTATGTTTCCTAATTTGATCTTTTTGTTATCTAGTTGTGCTATGATTCTTGAAGTTACAAGATGATTAGGACTAGATGGACCATAAACAGAAAATAAACGAGCTATTGAAATATCTAAATTGTATGAATTTGAATAAGCTTGACATAAAATTTCTCCGGCAAGCTTACTTGCAGCATAAATAGATTCTGGATTTGTTTGATGTTCTTCACTTATAGGATTAGTTTTAGGTTTACCATAAACATGAGCTGTGCTAAGATAAATTAATTTACAGTTATTTTTCCTAGCTAAATCCAATACTCGTTGTGTTCCAATAACATTGATTTTAAAGCATTCATGCGGATGTAGTTGGCACCAAAGTACATCAGTAGCTGCAGCCATGTGAATAATACCAGTGAATTTTTTAGAGATTGATTTTTCTGTTAGAGATGAAATATCATGTTTTATAGGATGATATCCTTTTCTTTTTTTGTCGAGTGTTTTGTTAATAGCAAAAACATCATAATCAGAAAGCAAATGATCAAGCAAATTTTTACCTATGAATCCGTTTGAGCCTGTAACTAAAATTGAATTAGGTTTTTTGGTAAATTTCACGAGTTTTAGACATCGTTTAACTTTTAAAAGATTGTCCAAGTACTACAAATGAAGAATTAGATGAAAACTGCATTAATTACAGGCATATCTGGTCAGGATGGCTCTTATCTAGCTAAATTTCTGTTAAAGAAAAATTACAAGGTTTATGGAACATTTAGGAGATTATCAACGGCAAATTTTTGGAGATTACATTATCTAGACATATTTGATAAAGTGGAATTGATTTCTATAGACACATTAGATTCTTCATCAATTGGAGAAGCATTACGTAAATCAAGTCCCAATGAAGTATACCATCTGGCTGCTCAAAGCTTTGTTGCAGCATCATTTGATCAGCCATTATACACAAGTGATGTTACTGGATTTGGCACTTTAAGAGTTTTAGACGAAATAAAAAAATATGATTCTAAAATTAAATTTTATCAGGCATCCTCATCAGAAATGTATGGGAATGAAAGCAGCGATACTAAAAATGAAGAATCCCCATTTCATCCAACTAGCCCATATGCAATAGCAAAATTATATGCACATTGGATTACAAAAATGTATAGAGATGCATATGGAATGTATACAACAAGTGGAATATTATTTAATCATGAATCACCTTTAAGAGGATTAGAATTTGTTACAAGAAAAATTACAAATGGTGTTGCAAAAATATCTCTGGGAGTTGAAAAAAATCTAAAGCTTGGAAATCTATCTGCAAAACGTGATTGGGGTTATGCACCAGAATATGTAGAAGGTATGTGGAAAATGATGCAACAAAAAAGGGCTGATGATTATGTACTTGCAACTAATGAAAGCCATTCAGTAAAAGAACTACTAGAAACAGCGTGTGAGATAGCGGGAATTTCAAAATCAAAAATAATCTCAACTAAAGAAAATTTCAGGCCATCTGACGTTAATGTGCTTCAAGGGAACTATTCAAAAGCAGAAAGAAAACTGGGATGGAAGCCGAAAACAAAGTTTAAGAAATTAGTGAAGATTATGGTAGAAGAAGACATTTCTAGATGGGAAAGATGGAGTAAAGGAGAGCAATTTCCATGGGATGCATATATGGGAAAAGATAGTTTTTCAGACATTCATGCAAAATAATCCGTACTTAGATGGCAAATTTGATTAAAAATACAATCAAATCCTATCT
>JBOGRE010000080.1:0-1977 GCA_050749345.1 Nitrosarchaeum sp.
CCCCCATCCCTTAACAGGCATTTTCTCCATCACCGTTTAAATGGTATAAAGAAAATAACCGCAAATCGTTCATTGATGTTACTCGCCTCGTTTCTGTTTTGTCTCTGAAAATATTTGCAAAGTGGTGGTTATTATGTATTTTTTACAAGTTCAGAACATGATACCACCTATGCAAAATATTTGTCAAGAGATGATAATACTTTTCTTTTTGATTAATGAAAGAAGAGAGTATGGGATTTGTATCCTTAATTCATCTGCCAAAAATAATACTTTACGCATTTGTATATACCCAACTTTTTTGTTTCTTAATCTTCGTATCATTAATAGAAGTTTTTTAGGTTGTTCTTGCAAATGGAGCCGTCCGCTTGACCTCGTTTTCATTTTTTGTTTAGAGTCTTCTCTTTGAAATCCTTCTTTTAACATAATGTGTTTCTCTGCAGTTAATGACCAGCTCATAAACACTGGGCGAAATTTGTTATCCAGCATTTCTTTTAGTTGTACTTCAAAATTCAGATTAGGATATTTTTTTGCACAATTTCTCCCAATGATGGTAACAAATTTTTTTCCGTCATGTTTTATCATAAAGCAGTGTACAAGTTCCTGCCCACATATTCTACAACGTTTATCATCTGCATGTAGGTTTTCCCATTTTGTTGTTTTTATGTTATCAGATTCTGGTACAAACTGGTAAGATTGATCAACTCGGAATCTAGGATAAAGAACATTCCCCCAATCATCATGATTACAGTATATCATTTCACATAATATCCATTCTTCGGGTTTTGTGTCACATTGGTCGAAGAAATCAATCTTTTTCCTACAATCTACATTCATCCTTTTCACCTTGAATTAGATGGGAAGTTCCATCTGACTGACAAACAGGCAATATTACATTTTCACTAACTCCTAAAGGTACTTTCTCACATGCAAAGTAAGATAGAACAGAATCGCCGTTAATCGCCGTTTCTCCACTTACATTATTGTGTATGTCTAGACCACTAGGAGTGACGTTTTTGTTTGAAGTTAGATTATCCTCACAAAGAATATGTTGAACCACTTCATCTTGATTAATTTGCTTATCATGGAACTCAAATGAGAATCGTTTCTTCAGATATTTGTCCAAGCATGACTCTACGCATAGCTCGTCTAGTGACGAAATGGAGATAAATGACGATTGCTTGCCATCAAGATAGTTTTCTGATATCCAATAGGCATGTCTTGATTTGTTTCTAGGATCTTTATCACCTTCAATAATGCCATGTTCTAACAAAGCTTCTAAGAAATTTTCTCTAAATTGTTTTGTTGTCACCTCTCCCAATCCTTGTTCTTGGGTATATGCAACAAGATCACCACCAATGATTACTTCCCTCATCAATGGGGACTTTTCGGTACCAAAGTTGACTAACTGTTTTTTACTGTTGTAGGTTCCTTTGAAAATTTCATTGAACCATTTAATTTTGTTAGGTGGTACTATTTCAGATTCTCTTATTGTTTCTATTGCCCATTTTACATCTGCTTTTGTAAGTACAGGTACTTTTCTGCCATTGATTACTAATTTTGGTCTATCTGAGGTATAACAAAAACAATGAATGTTCATTAAATTATTAAATCGTGAATATTGCCTCCATCTGTAACCCACTTCATGCGGAAATCTCTTGTTTAATTCATCCTGAAATGGATTGAAGAGTTCTCCCTTTGATTCATAAATTTGTTTAATGAAATGGGATATTATTGCCCTGAGTCGTATTCTTTCATCTTCATTAATTACCTGTTCTTCATAAAGCTCCTTTGGCAACCCACAGGATTTACCAATTAAATCCATACCCTGCTTATACTTTGCAGGAGATTGAATAGGAGATACAATGCTAAATCTCGTATAGGTTTCTTGCCATCTAGCATATCTGCTTTCATCCTTTGCTGTACAAATTAAAATTGCTGGGGTTCCTCTAAACACTACTGTAAATGATTTATTACCAT
>JBOGRE010000081.1:0-7896 GCA_050749345.1 Nitrosarchaeum sp.
TTGATGATAATTGGAAGAATGGAAATTATTGCTATAATCTATATCTTTGTGCCTAAATTGAGCTAAAAAACACTCTAAAAGACAGAATAGAATTAATTCAATAAAAAAACAATGAAAAATGTTGAAAGGCCAAACAACAGGTAACAGTGGAAAAAAATTAATAGTTTTAGGAGTTGCGACAATAGCAATCATATTTACAATATACACACGATATCAAGATCCAGCTTTATTCACACCGGACTCCATCGATTCAATTCAAAGAATCGCTTACGGTTTTTACATAATATTATTTACAGCATTTGGGGCAATCACATACGGAATTTATCTATATCATAAGGAAAAAGTAGAAAAAAAAGGAAAAGACATTCTAACAATTATTGCAATAAGCACATCAAATAAAAAATCAAGAAAAATTTTTCTAGTAACATTTATTGTATATGGCACATTTTTTTCACTAGTATCTGGAACCCTGGTGTATCAGCCAGAAGTAAATTTTGTTACACATTATGGTGCTACAGTACCATCAGGATTTGTATCACCGTGTTGTGATGCACCTGGATACATGCCAAAAATCATAGTATATTTGACAGAACATGTAGGGCTACAAATTATCCCTATCAATTTAGTGTTGCAAATAATTGTATCATATTTGGTAGGATTAAACGCGGTTATTGCAGTCAATGCATATACAATATCAAAAAAAAGAAGCGGAATGAGCAGCATAGGAGCTGCAACGGGATTGTTCATAGCATGTCCAACATGTGCAGGAACATTTTCATCGATTTTTATAGGAACAGCAAGTGGAATTGCATTGTCAATTGCGCTAACACAGCTACAGACAGTATTTATCGGAATATCAATTCCAGTATTATTAGTAATGCCTTTTGTAATGGCAAAAAAATTAAGAAATTCAGACGGCAGTTGTAAAATAGATCCTACAAAGTAAATTTTTTTACTTCAGGAATTTTATTATTCCCTATATCATATCCATCTCGCCTAAGAAATTTTAATGTAAATTTGTAAATTAATTCGTCATTATCCACTTGATCTAATATTTCAGTCCAGAGAAGCCTACCATGTTTTTCAATATGGTCCTTAAATGTAGGATTCATAAATTCGGCCATCTCCTTACACTGATCAAAAGTTTTCCCATTTTTGTATGCACGAATTCTAGTATCACACGCATCCATAATACACAATAAGTGAAATTCTAAATAAACATAGATAAAAAATAAGAAAAAAAGGAGGTTATCGAGTCTTGATTTTTTCATTTAGATAATTCAATAGTTCATAGAGATGATCAAGATTCTTTTTGACATTCACATAATTCCAATCCAGACACGATAAACAGAATATTTCCATAAAGATAAGATTCAGCATTTTGCAAAAAATCACATTTAGGCACAATGTTCAATAAATTAGCAATATAATAATCAAAATAATATTGTTAAATCAAATACTAGAAATCCACATGAAAAATATGGGAATAAAAACAACACGAGATTATGTGAAATTTTACATGAATCTAGAAATGCAAAATAGTGTCAGTTTTTTAAGTTTTATAAATAATGAAAAAATGGTTTTAAAACACAAATTAGAAAATAAGATATCAGATAAAGACTCTATTTTAAACGGCATTAAGATTTTAGAGGGATTAGTCGATGAAATAAAAAAAAGTGGGGAGAGAATAATTTTAGAAAAATATTCCAAGTAAAAAAGTTGAAAATTTGTAAAATTCACCAAAACAAACACACAGCCATAAAAAACTAGAAAAAATAATTGTACATTTAAGTAAATGAATTGAACATAAAATGTATGGTCGCAGACTCTGATATTATCAGGACAGAAATTCTACGCGTTTTAAATGAAAGCGGAAAAATACGTGGAAGTGAACTTACAAGTAGAGTGATAAAAAAGGTAGGAAACGAAAAAATGGTTCATAGGGAAATCAGCTTGTTAGTAGAATCTGGAGAAGTAGAAAAAAAAATGTACAGTAAATCCCATATCGAATACGAGTTGATCAACATATCAGAATCAGTCAACAGTCAACTCAAAGATGTGCATAAGGAAATTGAGATGGTTTTTGAAGAAATAAAAGAATTTGGACAAATCATGGAACAAAATAAAATAGAATTTCAAGAAAGATTAAGAACAACAATACATGTTATCCATATTGTCCAATCCACGGATGGAGTAATGAAACTTTTATCACATTATCCGACATTCAAAAAAGACAGAATGTTTTCACAGATTACTAGAAAAATTAGTGATTGCTGGGAAAATATAATAGAGATTATCGCACATCAACCTGAAGAAGAATTTCTCAATGAAGTAATAGCGAATTTGAGAATGTCACAGATAGGAACTCAAAGCGTAAACTAGAATAAGATATTAAATCATCATATTTGTTTTAATTTATCAACAACGATTTTGAAAATTTCATCATTATCAAGCAGTATAAATGGTAAATTATTTTCTTCACACGCTTGACCACTTTCAGTATCTCTTGTAACTAAAACCATGTCATTTTCCTTTGCAAAATTGATCACAGAATAATCAGTACGTAGTTTATGGCCATCAGTGTGTAGTTTTTTGACACTGTATGCATCATACTCCATCTTACGTAGTTTATCATCCCAACCATCATCCATCTCATCAATTAAAATTTTAATGGATTTTAACATGAGTAATCTAATCAAATTTCAATATGGATGTAAATATCATTACCAAAGACATAACCCTTATTTTCAGATTGAATGGATTGAAACTAGAATGAGTGAAAAACCAGAGGACAAATCAGAAGAATCCAAGAAAAACCACATTGCATATTACAAATCACTAACTAAAGTAATAGAAAAGATTCAAAAAGAAAAACTAGAAGAAACCGAACCAAAAATCATCAAACACCTTGACAGTAGAATAGAAGCTATGAATTTAGATAAAAAAAGAATCAGAGACATGTTTCCAGAAATAAATGAAGATTAACAGAAAATTAATTTTAATTTATAAAAAATTACAAAAAACATACAAAGTAAATGAAAACAAAATCAGAGATACGAGCATAAACATGAGCCAAACAGGATTTAACAGTATGATTAATCATGATGATTTTGAGACAGATCATATAATTTTTCACAGAAAGAAACCAACCTAGTAGCCAAAACCCCATCAAACCATGAGAGTTCTTTATCTACGTTATAGCCATTAAAAGAGGATTTTGGGTAAGAGTTGGACTCTAAAAAGGTAATTTCATTTTTAAATAATTGGCTTATTTGATTCTGTTCATCAAGTGTTAGATTATAGTTGCAAGTCATCAGGTCAATTTGAACATAATAATTTCCATTGCTTGGGTTTATTCGTGCCTTTATGAATGGCTGATTACTTTGTTGACACTCTCTATAGTGTCTATCATACTCAAACATCTTGGAATCTGCAATGAATTTTTTTAGAGCCATTTCATTAAATAAATGAATATTTAGAATTTAAAGATCAGCAGTAATTTTTTTAATTTTTGTTATTATACGAATTTTTGTGTCAATTGGCATTTCAGGTTCCATGGTAAAATAAACAGTATTTCTTTTAGCATAAGTAACCATTTGGGTCACTTTCTCTCTTTCAACATGAACATAGCGAACTTTTCCCAGTGTTCTGTCAAACTCTCGTCTCATCTTTCTTCTCTGAGCAACTTGTTTACAAAAATACTCTTCTTCTTTTTGAGTTTTCAATGAGGTTTTTCCACTTTTCATAATTCCTTCTCTGAGGTTACCTTTAAGATCAATAATTGCAGCAAATCTCATTTTTGGATCTAAATCAATCATAGATTCAACAATTTTCAGTAGATCAATTTTTGATGCCATCAATGAAATTAAAAGTAAATTTGCTAAATATAATCTATAGAGTATTTCAAACTTGTATAATACGAGAGATTAGCAGAGATTCGATACAATTTGCAAAATCTTGATTTGAGATCTCGCCATTTGCCCACCATCTTGCAGTATTTTTTAACCAACTTGGGACTTCTGCTCCAGGTGCATCAGAATTAATCAGATTAGGAATTGGTATAATTTTTTCTGTGATCATAAATTCTATGCCTATTGCAAAATCATCATCGCCAATTTGGTTTTCAGCCCAACGTTGTGCATTAATACGAATCCAATCAGGAATAAAAACATCAGCAGATATTTTTTCTGACGGAGGTACAGGTTTGCCAGATATGACAAACATTGCAGTGGATTCAGCGGTTCCATATTTTACATGAATCTTCCACGGGCCTTGAAGTGAATTTATTCCCAAGACATAAGGAATTGTAAAAGTATCAGAAGCAGTATCTTCAAAAGAGAACTGATCACTATAATTCCCAGACGGATCTTCAAACCAATAAAAAACATTATGTTCTATTAATTTACTGGTGGTGATTTTGGCATTGATGGTTTCTCCAGGCCTATACTGAGAATTATCCAATAATATTTTAATATCGAGTTCAGAAGAAACAGGGGTTGCTAATGATTCTGCCAATATATCAAAAGTTTTCGTGGCAATATTTTCACCATAAACAAATTTAACAACAAAAGTTCCAATTTCAGATGAAGTAATTTTATCAAATTTCACCCTATTCATAGCAGATACAACAGGAATGGTTTTTGTGTCTACTATTCCAGAAGGTGACGTGATAGTTAAAACACCAGAACTCGTAGATATGTCAGGTATTATGATGTTAATTTCTACAGAATCGCCTGGTGCATAGAGATTTTTATCGCTTCCCAAAAAAATAGTTGTTTTAGAATTTGGATTAGGAACAACAAAAGGACTATCTACTTTAACATTATAATAATTTACAACCACATGATAATTTCCAGGAGGATTGTATTTTAACAGCTTATCCACGGAGAATTGATGAACAATATTTGATTCAGATACTTTAATTGTAATATCATCTACTAGTTTTACGGGAACTCCATTGTCATCTAAAATTTTCATAGATAATGATTCAGCTTTGGCAGAATCGGGGTTGTAATAATTTGTAGAAAATGTGACAGTTATAATATCATCTGGACCGTATGAATGTTTATCAGTTGTAACTGAAACAGTTAATGGTTTAACTTCAACATCAATTAATTTTTTGACATTATTGTACCTATATTCTATTTTCCAGTGTCCAAATTGATTATCAAAGGCATTTCGAATAATTGTATGAGTTGCTTTTGATGCTTGGAGACTTGGAAGAGAGCCGTTAATAGTAGTACCATCTGGACGTATTACATTCCAGATCACCTCACCGCCAGAGTAATCATCTATATCTACAAAAATTTTAATCCAATCATTAGGACCAAACAGTTCTTTTTCAGCGATTGCTGAAATTTCAGAGCCATATGCAATTTGAGGAATAATAAATAAAAAAAATATCAAAAAACACATGATCTTCATGATTGGTTGATTTAAAGAAAATTTATTGCAAAAAGAAAGATCAGCAATGAACGACATGATTGTGAATGTTCTCAATGAATTAAAGACTAGAACCATTCAGTTATCACATTAGGCAAGATCTTGATTTTTGCCCCATCAACACGATACTCATAGTAGCAATTGCAAGTATGATGATAGAAAATGATCCAAATTCAGGCACAATAGAAGTTCCAATTACTGTGAGTAATCTTGAATCTTCTGGGATAGAAATAGAAATGGTATTTAGATTATCATCTTTAAGATTTTCAAACTCGGTGATCTTTTTTCCATCAACTATTATGACAAATGGACCATCAATAAGATTAACAGGTAAACGAATTTTCAGAGTATTGTCACCAGATTGTGAATGACCGACTATTTCAAATGTAAGTAATTTTTGTTCTTGATCAATTCTAACAAGGGATAAAACTCTATCAAAGTGATATTCTACATCAAATAGAGCAGAACCATCACCGATGGTTTTTCCAACTTTAGGAATTGTTTGATACCCATCAGTAACAAAAACAGTCCCAGTCATCCATGGATGAATTATACAGTAATATGGATACTGACCTTTTTTATCAAATTTGAATTGATATGATTGGCCAGGAGCCAAGAAATTTGAACCTCCAAAAACACCATCAGGTCCATCTGCAGGCGTACCGGATGCAACAGTATGTTTTTCCGTGTCCGCATTTTTCCAAATAACAGTGTCCCCAACTGAAATTTCGATATCACCAGTAGCTAGTCCAGATTTTTCATTTTGCCAAAAATATGGGGCTGTGGGACTTGCAGCACCTGTTGGCATGTTAATATCATAACTTGCAGCAAAAACAATATTTGTAAAAGCAGTAGAAAAAACTAACAGAATTGAAATCATCAAAAATTGAACAATCATACTTGATAGAAATCAATTTAATTTAAAGAGATTACGGTGTTTAAAATTAATCATAAAAGATACCAAGAATAAAAAAGATACAAAAAAACTTCGGAGTTTATTAGATGGCATACCAGTAATTAACCAATGAAAAGCGGTATCGCAATAATTGTTGTAGGAGTAATTATGGTGATATGTGGATCTGTGCTATTTTATACAGTTCAGGGGGGTCCTCAGATAGAGTCATTTTTCAGATCAATAAAACATGCAGGAACATTTATCGGTTTATTAGGCATTGGTGTGACATTGGCAGGAATTTTATTATATATAATCAATAGAAACCAACCACAAATTCAAGAAGATTTTGATATTTGATATTATAATTTTGCCAATTAAGGAAAAATATTAAAAAAGTAGATCATATACTAAATAACATCTTTTTAAATTCATCCACAGAAACAACAAACTTGCATACCTTACAAAATAACACTTCCTTATTTGCCATATCTCGTATTGTTGTAGGAATTTTTCCACAGTAGAGAGAGTCTTTATCACAATTTGGACAACATGCTAGTAAAGGCTTCATCCCAAATTCATTTTTTATATTCAACAAGTTTGTAAAGTGTTTCTTGTATATTAGTGACAAGTAGAAATTACACTAGTGCTAAAAAACATGAAAAGATTGTTCAGAAATTACAATAACACCATAGACCAACTTTGAAAATTATCAGAAAAAATTTGGTTAGGTGTAATTTTTCTTAAAGATGAAGGAGTGAATTAGTTTTAAAATCATCAGGTCCTTTTAAATATTAAGAGACATATGAAATAGTCCAAAATTAAAAGATTCATCGGTCATGTTTGTATTAATACTTTAACAAGTCATGAAAACTTCCAAAAACCAGAGACAATAAAATAATTTGAGATGTTATTCAATATCGGATTAATTCTTCAAGTTAGAACGATATTTTTAATTAAAGCACTCTAGTGTTATAAAGCAGACATCAATAAAGCCCAAGATACGATAAATGAGTATTTTTTGAAATTTGTGATGTATCATGAGTCAAAAATGACTTGAGTAATTAAAAACACACTAAATAAAATCATTTAATTTTCAGTTTAATTATGTTCCTTGGATATACCAATCAAGATAGGGTTTCAGATTGTTGCATAATTTTTTCTTTTCAACTTTATCAATTATGCCTAGAATTGCATGAATTTTTCCCTGAAGATAATTTTGTGTAATATTATTTTTAAGATAGGGTTGAATTTGAGTTAAAATTTCAAGAATTTTATCAGATGATGTATTATCAAAATCATTTAAAATTTGTTTAACCTCATCTTGCAATGACATTGTATAATACAAAGTAAATCCTATTATTACTTTATTGATCAGTGATATTTTCTAAATAAGATCTTTATCGTCCCAAGTAAGACGAAATTTTCCAACAACTCTAAAAATTTGCAATCTTCCACCTTTTCTAAATTTTAATTTATAGGAATTCTGAGATGTATCATAAATCTCCAGAGATACATTATCAGCAATTGTTTCAAAAACCACAGGATTACCATCTATCTCC
>JBOGRE010000082.1:0-1982 GCA_050749345.1 Nitrosarchaeum sp.
GAGGATGCCTTTCCATTTCTTTTGATTAATGGCGTGGAATCAAAAAATTATAAGGAACATGAAAAAACAAAATGCTTTAGAATTTTTTCCATTCCATTTGAAAATGGAACTAACATAATTGAACTAATTGGTACATCAAACTTGGGAAGCGATCCAATAAGAAGTTTAGAAGTTCCTACTGATTGCATCATTAAATCTTCTCCAAGGCAACAAATAACTGGTGGAGTATCACCAGAAGATGTGGTTTGCAAGAATGGCATGAAATTAATTTTTAAAAATGATAATTCTCCTGCATGCGTAAAACCAGCAACTGCAGAAAAGCTAATTGAACGTGGATGGGGGAAAATATTTGAAAATTCAACTGAAAATACCATTAGAGTAAAAGACACCGATTTTATGGTCAAATACAAGATAACTGGAGGTAAACTTGTTAGCATTACTCAGAATGTAGAAGCACACTCCCTGTTAATGGCAATGACTGCAAGTCAGGATGGTTCACTTGTCATTACATTACCAAGAGCTTTGATTGATGCAAAGATGGGTGACCAAGATGACACATTCTTTGTCTTAGTAGACGGAGAAGAAGTAGACTTTGGAGAAACAGTAACATCTACAGATAGAACATTAACAATACAATTCTCATCAGGTACTGATAAGATAGAAATCATTACAACATATCTAGCCTAATAATTCACCGATCTGAAATTTACGCTTGAATATGTTAAAGAAACCTAGATGAATACCTCAATTACCTTTTGAATCTCAAAATGCTTAAGTTCATACAAAATTCAGATTAATTCAGAGAATCAAAATAATATGAATTCCATGACGTATTCTTTGCACAATAATGCTGTATACCTATATGTATGTGGATTGATTTTTGTTTTGGCATTATTTTCATTTCAAGAAGCTCATGCGAATTCTAAAAATGTTGAATCTTTTCCAGAGTCCATAGGGATAATGACCTCTTCAGGTACCAGTATAGACAACATAATTACCAATGCTCCACTTTCAGAGTCAATTCCAATAATAAAGATAATGAACATCTCTATCTCTGATGTGGCCTCTGCAGACAAGAATATCACCCTTGATGTAACTGTGAATGGTTTTGTGGTGTCTTTTGTAGCTAAAAACAACAGGAATTCACCAGTTCTTCTTGATGCAGACAGGTGGAGTTATAGTATTAGCCACCCATTTGGTGTGACGCCAAAATCAATTACCAATACTAATTTTATTGTACCTCGAAATGGTTCTTTGGAAATTGTAAAGATTGATCTGACTGAATATGAGGATATTTTCGAGTCTTTTCCAGGAGTTTATTCCATTGAGCTTATGGGATCTAAATTTCAGGAAAAAGATTTTGGAAAGTACAAAGAATTTGCCAAGTATGGGAATTACCACGTAAAGGCTATTTTACAAATAGACTATGATATTAATGCAATAAAACAGCAACCATCCTATAATGGACTACTGAAATCAGTAGGAATGAAGATAGGAATCAGAGAAGAAAATCATACAGGATTGACAAATCCTTTTGAACTAAAAGACAATTCAACAAAGATCGTTAGTTTTTATCTTGTAAATAACGGTAAAGAAAGAATCAGCAGTATAGTGGGATCATCTGTTCTGTATGTGTGGGATGCAAAAAACCGATTTCCAGCCGTTGGGACTGATAGCATAAGAGAACCAACTGGTGTTTGTTTGTTTCTAAACCCAGGCGAATCCAAATTGTTAGATTCCATTCAATTCTCAAAAGACGGATGGCCAATTAGAAACATAGCTCAAGAAAAAGAAAAACAAATTACATCGGATGTCAATACTGCCATAACTCCAAGTCCAGAAACCTATATTGCAAAATATCAGACTGGAACTATGTCTTGCACCTTAGAGGATGGTCAATTCATTCCAGGTGCAAATCACTCTCTAATTGCATCATTCGAAGTAATTCCGAGTGACAAGAATATGGAAGAAAAGATCTCTTC
>JBOGRE010000083.1:0-4606 GCA_050749345.1 Nitrosarchaeum sp.
CAATTGTATCAGTTTCCTTTGGGTTCTCAAAGTCAGATACATCAAACATAGATATCTTCACTCCAGTGGTTTGTACGCCACCCCACTCGTTTGTCTTTGTATCTTTACCAATTCCAATTATGTGATCTTTATCATATGATTGTAAATAATTTGAAAATCCTGGAATCTTTAATGCTCCTAAAATTTTTGGAGAATCTGTAGAAAGATCAATTACAAAAAAGGGATCAATTTGCTTAAATGTAACAAGATATAGTTTATCATCCATAAATCTTGCAGAATAAATTCGCTCATCGGGAGATATTTTTGTTAGACTACCAACAGGTTTTAGATTCTCATCCAACACAAAAACATTGCTTGATTGTATAGAGCCAGCTCTTGAAAAAGATTCAGACGTAGTTACAATCCTAAATCTATTTCCACTTTCATCCATAGAGAATTGATTTAAGAGATATCCTGGAACTTCAGAGTTTGCAATGTACTTGAGATTACCTTTGTCTAGACTAATTTTATGAATTACAGTTCGTGATACATCAGATTGTATTCTTGCATCATACTCTTCTAACGCTGTTTGAATTAGAGTAAACAATTTTTCTTTTTCACCCTTTGGTAGATTGTTGTATGTATCTTGCAACAAGTTTGAAACTTGAATCCATTTTCCATACGCATCAAGACTTACATCGTTTTGAATTGTTCTGATTTTATCTTGAACATCTTTAGGCAATAATGGAACTACAACATCAAAGAATCTGTCCTTACTCATAGTATCATAATAGCGGTATGGGATATTTTTTTGGTATGTAATGTATAGATTTTCTTCAGAAACGTAAATGGTATTAGAGTATCCCATCAAAAAGGTCTCTGAGGTATGTAGTTTTCCAGACACGTCAAATGCAGTTACGGTGTTAAACGTGTAAGATGGTTCTGGATTCGGGAAACGATATACGTCAGGTAAAATAAGATCAGTACCTTCCATTATTCTTGGTATTATTGGATTAGTATAATCAACACCAGAGTTTGTTACAAGATAAATAATATCATCGATCATTCTAGAATCTACATAGCTTCCATCAACCTCATATTTTGTTACAATTTTTGGATTTTCTCTATTAGACACATCAAGTATGGTAGAAAATGTCTTTGGTGTGTAAATGGGATATGGTGCAAAATCATACTGAGCAATTCCATATGTTTGGCTAGAGCCATAGTAGAAAATCACTAATTTATCACCGTTTAGAAACATATTTTCAAGATTTTGCTGTTCAATATCTAGTGCAATTTTTAAAATAACTTTAGCATTTTCTGCAGGATATGCATCTATAATCGTGAGCCAGTTCTGGTTTACAATATAGAGATATTTTCCATCAGTCTTGAGATAATCAGGTTCGTCCACATTTTTTACTTGAACGTTAGTTCCAGAAAATTCTGCATAGTCTGAATGTGGTGCTGTATTAACATCTTCAGGCATCGTCACATCAGATGCAGTAGGCATCGGCTCTGCAATTGGCATAGACGGCATAGGGGCACCATACTCAGCTGTTCCTATTGCAATGCCCTCTCTGCGTGTGGGATAATTAAATCCATATTGTTGATTTTGATTATCTTTCAAAAAAAATTTAATTTCATCGTATGAGATAAATTTGATTACTCCATCTTTTTCTTCTAGATTGCTAGGTAATTTTTCTTCAGTAGATGTGTTTTTTTCAATTTTAACGGGTAGTTTTTCTGGTGATTCTGCATTTAATGTAAAGTAAAATGCAGTGACACCAACTATAATTATTCCTACAATCATTCCTGATAAAATTTTATTATCCATAATCTTGATCTACAAATTTACTATAGAACTATCTATTTAGGGATTACTTCAAATTCATTTTAACGAAAAATCTTTTGTACTGTGATTTTTTAAAAACTAAATAAAAATAAATTGTAAATTATTTTTGATTTTGAAATGAATCATTACCAAAACTTCCACCAAGGTTTAGCTTTTGGGATCTCAATGACAGTGCATACACCGTCAATTAATTTTGTTCCAGGACCACATATTCCAAATTGTGGTTTCACATCTTTAGGTGTCTCATCTTTAGGTGTCTCATCTTTAGGTGTCTCAACTTTTGGCTCATCTAATCCAACTGCCTCATAAATTGAGGAGTATTCTGGAAAGTTAGTATCAAACCATTTTTTATAATTTGGTTCTTTGTTGTATCTATCAACATATGATTGAGGATCTTTTGATTTATCAACAAAGGAGGCCAATCCTAATTCTTTGGTGGGTTCTGGTTCTTTGGCTGGCTCTGGTTCTTTGGCTGGCTCTGGTTCTTTGGTGGGTTCTAGTTTATTCAAAACATCATTCACTATGATTGTAATTGATTGCCTATCAGCCAACGAATCCATAGTTACTACTATATCAAATATGTATGATTTTGCACCCTGTGAATCAGTTGGGATCCATGTAAACATGCCAGTGTTTGAATTGATTTTTGCACCGATTGGAGGATTTTTGTCTAGACTGAATACTAGACCACTTAATGAGATGTCAGTTACCTTAACGGCAAACGACAAAGACTTGCCTTCATCAATGGTTAATTTGCCTAATGGATTCATCTTAAGAGTAGTCATAGGAGTTGCTGTGACTTCATTAGAAGCAGTACTTGTACCAGCAGAATTTATTGCATAGACTTTGTATGTGTATTTTGAATTTGTCATAAGATTTGTATGAGAATAGGTTGTTACGATACTCTTAGTATCTGCGATTAATGTTGAATTAGAACCAGAGTCTTTTCTTACTTCAATTTTATAACCAGTAATAGGTGAGTTGCCATCAGATGATGGTGGACTCCAAGAGAGATTGATTTGAGTTGAAGATACACTGGTTGCAGTTAATTTTATTGGTGGTGCGGGAATTATGATTGTTGAAATAGTGGATGACGGAGTAGTAGACACATCGACTGAATTTGTTCTGGGAGTGGCAGATGCTGTATTTGATGGTGCAGTAGAACCAGAGACAAAATTTGCTGAAACTGCAAATGAATAGGTATTATCAGTTATAAGATTAGTTACAATATAACTAGTAGTTTTGCTATTAGTTGAACCTACAGCATCATAGACATCAGTTGCAAGTACACGTTTGATATCATACCCGCTAATTGATTGACCAAATGTGTTAGTTGGTGGCAACCATGAAAGTTTAATCTGAGTAGGAGAAATTGCAGTTGCAACTAATCCTGCTGGAACTGTTGTTGCAGCAGGCTTTACAGATGAACTTACTGCCGGAGTACTGGTTCCTTTTGAATTTATTGCAGATACTTGATAAGAATAGATCTTACTAGAGTCCAAACCCTCATGAATAAACGATGTAATTGTGCTTTTAGTGTCTGCCATTATAGTAGTATAACTAGCAGTGCCTACCTTGAATTCAATTTTGTAGCCTGTTATTGAGGGAATTTCCTTACTGAGGACAGGTTCATCCCATGAAAGAAGAACAGATTTTGGAGAAATAGGAGAAGCCTGAAGATTTTTTGGAGAAGGTAGGGAAGATGCAGTAGAACTTGGGAGAATAGATGTAGAATTTAATGCAAAAGCCTGTAGTCGGTTATTATTAGTGTCTGCAACATATAGTAGATTATTTGCTGTATCTAATGCAATTCCTGAAGGAGAGCTAAATTTACTTTCAGTAGTACCAGAAGAACCAAACTTTTCTGTAAAACACACACCATCAATAATCTTGTTAGTACCATTTGGACAAGTGTTACCTGTAACTAGTTTGAATATTTGGATTCGATCATTATTAGTGTCTGAAACATACAGTAGATCATTTGTTGTATCTAATGCAAGTCCTGAAGGAGAGTCAAATTTACCATCAGAAGTACCAAAAAACCCAAACTTTTTTACAAAACAAACTCCATCTGTTACCTTACTAGTACCACTTGGACAAGTGTTACCTGTAACTAGTTTAAACATTACAATTCTATGATTACCAGTATCTGAAACATAAAGAGTATCATCGCTATTATCAATTATCATATTTGATGGATTTTTTAGAGAGTCAGTTCCATCAAAGGAATCAAAATTAAACAAAAATTTTCCTGACGAATCAAAGACAGATATTGAATCAGTATCAATACTTGAGATGTAAATCTCTTTTGTAGATTTTAATATAGCAATTCCTTGTGCAGAATCAAGATATTCAGATTTTGAATTATCTGATGAACCAAATTTTAATTCGAATTTTCCATTACCTCCATCAAATCTTTGAATTCGGTCATTGCCAGAATCAACAACAAAGAAATGTCCTAATGAATCCAATGTGCCGCTAGTGGGATTGTTAAATTGGCCGTCACCATCATTGCTAGCTCCATCTGCATGATGATTGCAGTCTTGAACCAATTCCATATCACAAAATGAGCCAAATTTAAAATCATGATCTCCGTGGTTATCAAATACGTTGATTCTACGATTATCAGTATCTACCACATAGACTAACTTTCCGTCATCACTCACAACAACATCATTTGGGCTTTTCAGTTGGTCAGTAGTAGTTCCAAGAGAACCAACTTTAAAAGAAAATTTAGGCTCAGCATATACCGTTTGAAAAGATACAGTGCCAACT
>JBOGRE010000084.1:0-3650 GCA_050749345.1 Nitrosarchaeum sp.
CTTCTACTACAATATTAGAAGCTCAGATTTGTAAAAAACCTGTAATTTCGATTTTTATTACTGATAGAGGATTCGGAGATGCTGCAGTTTTCAAATCTAAATCATGCATTCAAATCAATTCTGCTGAACTTGAAAAAACATTAAAAATGCTCTTTGATGATGCTGAATATAGACAAAAAGTAATAGATTCTGGCACGAAATTCTCTAACGAATATCTCTCAAACCAAGGCACCGCATCAAAGAATCTCTTGTCTTTTCTAGAGTCCTTTTAAGGACAAATTACGCCTTTGATATACATCATACGTTTTAAAGCAAACTCTCTTTAACTAAAATTTCTTTTAATTCGTCTATTGATAATAATTCAACTTTGTCTGATGAATATTGGTGATCAAGTTTAGTCTTTTTAAACTGATCATCTTTGAATCCTAAACTCTGCAACTGCTTATCAATTACCATATAATCTTCATTATTTTCATATGTGTTTCTTAATTCATCATTGCTAATCAGAGATTCGTGAATCTTTTCGCCAGGTCTTATCGAGATAATTTCTGTTTCGGCTTTGCTCTTTAATAATTCTATAATTGCATCTTTCATATCGCCAACTCGATATGCCTTAAGTTTAGGAATGAAAACTTCACCACCTCTCCCGTTTTTCATTGCTCTTAATATTAGCTCTAAAGCTTCATTCATAGTTATGTTGAATCTTGTCATTGTTGGATCAGTAACTGTAATCTTTTTACCAGACTTGACTTGATTAATGAAAACAGGAACGACTGAACCTCTACTGCCTAAAACATTCCCATATCTGACGCATAAAAATTTGATTTTATGATTGCCTTTGTAAAAATTCCCAGACACAAACAGTCTCTCCATCAGTAATTTAGTTGCACCATAAGTGTTGACCGGAGACACAGCCTTGTCAGTCCCAATCGCCAAAGCCATCTCGACATCATTATCCAAACATGCTTCAATCAAATTCTGCGTCCCAATTATGTTGGTTTTCACAGCCTCAAATGGATTGTATTCGGCAACCGGCATTTGTTTTAATGCAGCTGCATGAATCACAATATTGACATTCTCTAGTGCCCTGGATAGTCGTTCTTTGTCTCTTACATCACCAATAAAATATCGTAATCGCTCATCCTTGATTTCAGATTGCATATGAACCTGTTTCCATTCATCTCTACTGAAAATCCTAATAGTATCAACATTGGTTTTAAGTAATTTTTTGGTTAAGGCTGTACCTAAGGATCCCGTACCGCCAGTAATAAGGACTTTTTTTCCATCAAACATATACCATGTGAATTATAGTGGAATACAATAAGTTTACGCAACATAACGTCATATGCGCAACCAATTTCAATTTTAAAAAACTGATTCTACTGTACTATTTTCTTCTTACAATAGTTAGTCGTACCTTTCCAGGATCTATCTCTTGCGGGATATCTACATCACAAATTATCTCTACATCAAATTTACTCCATCTCTCCTTCATGTTTCTGTACCATAGAAGATCGTCCCCTCTTGACCATTTTATCATCTCGCCATCTTTTCCAAAATATTCCAAATTCATAATCCATTTTTTTGAAACCCGAACCAGTTCCTTTAATCCTGCATCAATATCCGCACTGGGAACATGAATAAGAACGCCCCTTGTAAATACAAGATCAAAAAATGAGTCATTAAATGGAATTTTATTCATATTTCCAACTTTAAATTTAAAAGAAGGATAGTGTTTCCTAGCTTTTTCCAGCGCATACTCACTCATATCAAAACCATACACATCACAGTTTTTAGGAAAATGCGAAAGATTGTTACCAACATTACATCCAGCCTCACAAATTCTTTTAGCACCTAGGGCTACTGATAAAAAATAAATAAACTTCGATTGATCGTCTTGCATCTTTTCTATGTTCTCATCCGTGTATGTTTTCCATAATTTTTCATCGTAACCCATAATCACTTCTCCACCACTTTCAGTTAAATAAAATCGCATGCATCATAATATCTTCATTTAGCACACAATTATTTATGTTGTATAATCAATGAGTAAATAGTTTGCTTAGATAACTAACTGATGTGGTCCACTGTTTTTAGGAACGCTTTTTGCATTATTTTACATACACTTTGTGTCATTTATTTGTCATCTCCCATGATTTGAGAAACTCGTCTAGTATTCTTATTCTAGAGGTGACCGAACCATAACAATACAACATAAGAAATAATTAATAACAACAAACTAGTGAGTGATTCAGTTGAAATACTGTAAGAACTGTTTACTCCCGGATACAAAGCCAGAATTAAGTCTTGATGAAAACGGGATTTGTGATGCTTGCAAATTTGCTAAAGAAAAAGAAAAAATCGATTGGAATGAAAGAAGAAAAGAGTTAGCTAAGATCCTGGAAAAATACAAGAGCAAAGATGGTGGTAGCAAGTATGATTGTATAATACCGGTAAGCGGAGGAAAAGATTCTCATTATCAGACTTTTGTCATAACAAAAGAATTTGGTTTAAATCCGTTATTGGTAAGCTTCCACCCAAGAGATCTTACAGAAGCCGGAAGAAAGAACATTGAAAATATTAAGAAATTAGGGGTTGATTACGTTGAGTTTACCCCAAACCCAATCGTGTATAAAAAAATGCAAAAATTCGGTCTTTATGAATTAGGAGATGTTGCTTGGCCAGAACATTTAGGAATCTTTACAGTACCAATTCAAGTTGCAGTAGCATATAAAATTCCACTTCTGATATGGGGAGAGAATCCTCAGTTTGAGTATGGGGGACCTGCATCTGTAGGTGCTAGTCCAAATCTTGATTCTGAGTGGAGAAAAAAACATGGTGGTTTCTTTCTAGATAAGATGGGTCCTGAAGAAATGACAAAATATGGCATCGATATAAAAAATTTGAAACCCTATCTCTATCCATCAGATAAGGAAATCAATGATATAGGGATTACAGGAATCTTCCTTGGTTATTATTTGAAATGGGATGCTAGAAAACAACTAGAAATAGTAAAACAGTTAGGATTCTCATTACATCCTGATGGTAAATCGGAAGGAACATACACAGATTATGAAAATTTAGATACTAAATATGTCGCATTACATGATTATTTTAAGTGGTTAAAATTTGGGTTTGGAAGAGCTTCCGATCATGCTTCTATTGACATACGTAATGAACGGCTCACAAGAGAAGAAGGTCTCAAATTAGTAAAACTCCATGAAGGAAAAATTCCCGAACATTATTTTGAAGAATTTTTAGAAGATTTTGAATTAACTCGTGAAGAATTTTATAGAATATCTGATAAATTTGCCAATAAACAACTATTCAAAAAAGATGATCATGGAAATTTACAAAGGGATGAAACAGGAAACCTTGAGAAAATTATCTATGATAATACCATGTGATTAAATCAGTTGTATTTCCAAAAAAATAACTGTTTCATTATGTAGTGTTTTTTATCTTTTTTAAATACCCATTAGGATTCCATGTTAAGAGAAATTTTTCCTTATCTTTATCAATCTCAAATTCATCATGAGTTTTTAAAAATTCTTTAACTGCTTCCATTGGACCATCACCAAAATTTGGTTCAACAGGATGACCATTTATGGCAGTATCTTCCACAATTAAATAATTATCCTTGGAAACCA
>JBOGRE010000085.1:0-4423 GCA_050749345.1 Nitrosarchaeum sp.
GACTGTCATAGTTCCTGCATGCAATGGTTCCGTTCCACTAGAGTGGAACTTTGTGCCACAAAGAGCAGATGACTATATCGCTTATGCAAAGGTAACATCTGGATATGATATTCAAAATTCTATAACTGTGTTTGATGAACCATATGTTGGAACCAGTTTTCAAGTAAGGATAAATGTTTCAGGTATTTTCATCGATAAAACAGTCTATTCAATAATTGAATCGCCATTAAAACAATTCAAGTCTGGCATATCTTTAGATAAATTTCAATGCAAAGAAACTTTACAATTGATGATTAAAAACAACGGAAATCCTGCTTGTGTAAAATCTGATTCCTTTGAAAAACTCTGGCTGCGAGGATGGGGTGACTGTGCTTGGAATTGTAGTCATCCCATTCCTGTAAATATAATTGAACAGGATAGGGAACTAGCATACCTTGATAAAACAATGGAGGTTCAGAGAACAGATCATTTTGTAAAATATGGAATAGGCGGAAATGCAACAGTTATAGACAGTATCTATAGTGAAGATAGTGCCTCAGTAATAATTACACTTGATACTATGACTTCAGGTAGTCTCACTATAGAATTACCCCGAACTCTAATTGATTCTGGGCATAGTAATTGTGATCCACGTTATGAAAGAGAGGAACCTTTTGTCGTATTAGAAAATCACGAGGAAGTTTACTTTGAAGAAATTGAAACAACATCTGAAAAACGAACTATATTAATTCCATTTCAAGAAAATACCAGTGAGATAGAAATTATTGCATTTTGTTTGATATGAGTAATTCTGTGAGAAAGAGAAAATGAAAACTAGACTTTTGATAATGATGCGATGATTTAGTGGGTGCATCAACATAATCGCATAACATGGATATTTTACATATTGATTATTCAAAATAAACATGATTCCAGAAATTCACGACATCAATCCAAAAAACTGGCTAAGACCATTCCAAAAAAACACCATTTTTTACCTGCTCAAGATGGGGCTATTCTACCACGGATTGGGGCTAGTTTTGATGTATACAGGCTCATATTTTGCTACTGTGATAATCCAAGATTACACAATTCCCCAAATTCCAGTATCTGTATCCCTTGCACTAAGTTCAGGAATGCTTGAGGAATCGGTGTTTTTTGGTATTCCATTTTACTTGTCAGGCCATCCATTGATATTGCTAGGTTCTGGCATAGTCTGGTCAGTTGCACACTTGTTTAACTCTGGCATATTTTCTTTTGCTAATCTTTCATATGGGATATTTTTTCTGACAATTCCAAATATTTTTTTTAGCATAAGGGTTTGGTCTGGTAAAAAGGGTTGGTTTGCAATTGCATTTCACTCAATGTGGAATTTTACAATTCTGATTTCATATTGTACTGTAGGATTACGTCAATGCAGTATTGTTAATGACACATATGATGTGCTAAATGCAATCATGGCATCATCTGCAGTAATGATAGTGTATCTTGCATATCAAAGCACAAAGAAAAAAATCAATTCATATATCTATTTAATTCCAATAATGATTATCTTGATATCGATGATAATTTTATTTTCAAATCAAATCATTTTAGGTTCTTCTTAAACTCCCTATATGATCTTGTCATGTTTTGCATATAGTCCTCCAGACTTTTTCTCATTCCAGGCAAACTAGAATACAGTTCTGTCCATAATTTTTGGTACTGTGGATCTGATGACAACAGTCCAGAGCTTATCATGATCAGTGTATCGCGTGAGACAACATCTTCACCTTTTTTTATCATGTCTATCTGTTCTTCTACGGCACTAAAGTAATCCATGTATTTTTGAAATATTTGTTTTGATTTTTTAAGATTGTCATGTGTAATGTCAAATCCTTCTTTTTCCAGTTCATTTTGAAATTCCTTGTTTTCAATCCATATCAGAAAATAGTTTTGAATTTTTTTAGCAAAATCTCTATCATGTCGGTACAAACTAAGAATTCCATACATTGTGGGACCATATTCTATTTTTTTTCTGCCTTTCTTTTTAGACTCGTAAATTCGTATTTTTCCTGTTTTCTCTAACTGCTTAAAGTGCCTGTGAATTGTGCCTATAGGCATCTTTGTTTTGGCGTTTGCAGAGTATAATGTGAGAGGACCATACTCCATTATTCCTCTGAATATATCCATGGCTGTCTTTTGAGATGTGGACATATCCGCCATATTGTATCTATTTGATAATAATAGATATATCTATTTCTATGGATATATTACTATGAAATATTTCATTTTATTACTGATAGTTACATCTGGCTTTATGCCCTATGCACAAGCAGCACAGCTTGATGCCAAAATACCTACAGGAGAAGATACTATCAATCCCTCGTTTCAGTTTTTGAGAGTGATTTACATTGAATATCCAAATGGCGGAGATATTGCAACATTACTTAAAGGAAAAACACAGACCGTATCATTTAGTGCAGATTCTAAAACTATTGGCATGGATATTTTGATTGACAAAATAAATCAAAATCTAAAATCTATTCCAAGTGATGCATTTGTCACTGACGCTAAGATAAACTATCAGGCGATATTAAGCGGAAATGAAAATTCAGCAGTAATCGAATACAAAATAGAACTAATTCCTACAATTACAAATCATGTCATACAAAGACAGCTTGAAAAAAGCATGATAGATGCAAATTGGAGGGGAATTAAACTGGATCAACCTATAACACTGGATACAGAATATGGTTCATTTGATATTAACAATCCAAAGTCTGCATTAGATGTGCTAGTGCCTGATGTGATGGAAAAAATAAAAGACAAGGACATTAAGATATTGGAACTGCCACTACTTGATGCAAGTGGAATATTGAATCTTCCATTATACAAGTGGCAATCTTTGTTTGATAACACTGCAATTATTCCAGGTGCTGTAGAGTACAAGTTTTCTGGAAAATATATCGTAACACATTACACCATGGGAGAATGCAGTGTGGAAGTTGGTGCATGCAATGACAGAAAATGGAGCCAAGACTTTGAGATTGATAAAAAATATTCCATCAAAATAATAGAGTCACAAGATGATGCATCAATTGCAATTGAAGGATATGCTGACTCGTCAAGATTTGGAGGAGTTGAAGTCTTTGATACTAGTCTAAAAAACACTGTCAATAATACACCTGAAACTGGATTTCCAGGAGGTGTTATGTATGGCATGGTAGGCATGGCAGTTATTGGTGGTATAGTCATGTTTGTAATCAGTAACAGAAAGCTAAAGCAGGATAAAAATCAAGGCCAGACAGGCATAGATCCGTCACAGTTGAGATCATATGAGACAAGTGATTCTGCAGGAGGCTACAAGACAAACAGGGGAGAATCATATGTCATACCATCTGAGACAAAAATGCCAATTTTCAGACAGGCAAAAGACTAGAACACTTTATGAACTTGCCCTTATTCGTTTAATCATATTATGAAATATTTTGTAATTTTTCTATTTCTAATTGGAATGACAGTCGTTTTACCTGTACATGCACAGTACATGATAAATTCAACAAAGACAGATCATGTTAGCATAGATTTCAACAATAAGCAATATGATATCACATACAAATCAAGTGATCTAGTAAAAATTACTGCAGTAAAGTATGATGCAGATGCACAATCGATATTGTTCTCAGTAACTAGTGACAACGAAGCATATGAGATAATAGAATTACAAGTGTCTCCTCAAACCTTTTTGGAGTTACTAACAATGGGTCCTGACTGTTCACCAGAAGAGACATTTCTTTTGGCAAATGGTGTGGAGTTAGATTACAAAGTATATGGTGGTAATTCAGTAATGTGGAGATTTGCTGTTCCACCAAACACTATTGAAATTGAATTAATCGGTGCTTCCCATATAGGTCAGGGATACACTCCACAGATCAAAGGAATAGAAAAAATATATCAACTATTTCCTGAAAAACAAATCGTTCTCAAAGGAAAACTCTTAGATTCATGTGGGGCTCCAATTAAAGACTGGAAAATAATTCTTAGCACCACTGGACTTCCAATGCCAAGAGGTTTTGAAACTGTATCTGATAATACTGGTAGTTTTGAATTTACATTATCTTCCAGTGATCTTGAGGGCATCAACATCGTCAAAGGAGTATTGTATGGAGAAACAGAATATTCCAGAACCCCCCTTTATGATATTGATTTTTTAATTCCCATAGCGTCTCTGAAACAACAAATTGAAAATAGCATATTGCCTGAAAATCTAATGTGCAGAGAAAAATTAATGTTAATATTCAAATACGATGATTCTCCCGCATGTGTAAAACCCGAAACGATTCCAAAATTAATTGAGCGAGGATGGGTGTTTAGCTCTATTACTGTACCAAAAGACTCTGATCTTGTAGTTCCTAGAGGTGATTTATTTTTAAAACAGTCACTGATAATTGAAGGATTAAAC
>JBOGRE010000086.1:0-3171 GCA_050749345.1 Nitrosarchaeum sp.
ATGCTGCTCTATCCACAGGTTCAGATATGCGAGAACTGTATTTTGAAAATTCCATCAAAGGATTTTTGTATAGACTTTCATATAAAAAGGCAAGATTTGTTATTTGGGGAGAACCTGATAAACTACCACTTCTTAAAAAATTAAGAATTGAAAAGAAATCTATTTTTGCCACGGCTCCAAGAAATACTGATTATAAACCAAAAATAATTGAGAAAGGAAAATTTGAAAATAAATTTGTAATTTTTCATCCTGTTTCACAAGATTGGCATTTAAAGAAAAATGATTTATTTTTGAAAGCTTTTATAAGATTTTGTTCTATGGAAGATGATGTTATACTTCTGGCTTCAGATAGAGGAGAAGATATTCTAAAAGCTAAATTGATGTTGGATAATAAAAATACAAAAGGAAAAGTAGTGTTTCTCCCTCCATTAAATTCCAAAGAGATGGGATATTATTATAATATATCTGATGTTGTAGTAGACCAATTCGGGGTAGGTTCTATCGGTATGATTACTGTTGAAGCAATGAAATGTGGAAAACCTGTAATTCTTTATTGGGACAAAGAAAAATTCGAGAAATGCTATGACGAAATACCACTAGGTCTTTCTAGTGCAACAACTGAAAAAGAAATTCTAAACGCTTTAGATAAACTTTTACATGATAAAACATTGAGAGAAAAATTTTCTGAAGAAAATGAAAAATGGATCAAAATAAATTGGGACAAAGAAAAATTAACAAAGAGATATGCACAAATTTGTAAAGCGATTTATTATAATGATATATCTGTTTTAGAAAATCCTTCAAAGATAAGTTAGAAATTAGTAAAGCTTGAATACTCCATCAAAGAACCTCCCCATTTTCTCTTGTTTCTAAAAATCCCATCTTCTTTTGCTGTTCTATTTTTAATTTCAACTCCTGATAAATCATAATAATTTTTGTTATTTTTGATTCCCCATTCAATGATTTCCCAACGTAAAAGATCGAGAGAATATAGTTTCTTTTCTGAATCAAGTAAAGTTCGTGCAATTCCCCATTCATTAATATACTTATTAAAAGAAGAAATGAAGATTCCACCTATTGGAATTTCATCATACCAAGCTAAAAATCCCGTTTGCCCTATATTTTTTACAAATTGAAATCCTTTCACTACATCTTCGTATGAATAAAGAGTTAAATTATTAGCATGACGAAATTCGTTCAATAATTCATAATATGTAACTAAATCTTGGGTGTTTTTGATTTCCGATACTATAACTCCTCTTTGTTTTGCTCTTTCAATATTTTTTTGTACTGAATGTTTATCAGAATTTTGAAAAATTTTTTCACTGCCTAATTTTAAATTAATTATAAAAGTACCTATTTTTTTTGTTTTAAAATTAAAGTATTGCGGAAAAATACAATTAGTGTTTAAAGGATGAGAATTGCCATAAAAATAATAATGATTTTTTGTTATAAAAGTACTAAGTGATTTCATTATTTCATTATTTTTTTGAGTATCAAAAACAACAGGCCCATATGTCCAAAATACCTCTTGTGGTAAAATTTTACTAATTTTTGATAGAGATGAAAATAATTTACCCCTACCAAAAAATTTAGCGAGTTTTTTTCTACCTCTAAATGTTTGAAATAACAATAATTGGCCCAAGATTGATCCCTTATTATCAAAAAATTTTAGATAGATTGGTTTTGATTTTAATTGTGATTTGATTAATAATGCATATTCTTTTGTTTGATAAATTGTTCCTAATGGAGAATTTTCTAATCTTTTATTCCAGTCCAAATCAGGCAAGTAGGATAATTTGATTTCAGTCATTGTTTTACTTTCTTTTTATATTAATTAATTTTAGCTCGCTTAAAATTGCGCTTAGTAAGACACGTGTTTTTTTGTCTACTAGATAAGTAAATCCAAGATACGAACATGCACAAATTAAAAATTGTAAGAATACTCCAGGAAGAAAATCATAGATACTAATTTCATATTTTATAAATATATCAGACGTTGCAAGGAATATAGTCATTAAAATAATTGCTCCCAAAACATATTTTGAAATTTCTTTAATTGGAATTGAAAAAGGGACACTATGTTTGACTAATATGCCAGCATAAATTGCAAATGGCACTGATAGAATAAATGAGATCCACGCCCACATGTTTACAAATTCAATATCTTCTGTTTCAGAAGTTCCAGCGAATAGTAACATTATAACTAAAATTACAATATAGAGTGAGTAATGTATGTTGGTAATGGTAGGAATAAAGAAAAGTTTGCTTTTTAAAAGACTATGAGGAGTATGATTATTTCCTACATCAATTGTTTCCATGCCGGTTAATATTTGATTAAAAGATGCATTTATCACATAAAAGAAAGCGCGCAATGAAAGTAGTATAACAATTTGTGAAGCTACCAAATACTTTGGATTAAGTGCATATAGTCCAGGTCCTGAAAAGACTATCACAAGTCCTACTAATGGAATTGCAAAATAAAGCAATCTGATAAAATTTTCATTAATATGATTGAGACCTCCTTTTGCCAATAATTTTGGATATAGAGCTTGAGAAATCATTCCAGAATGAGCAACTATGGCGGCAATAGAAAGAGAAGCAGAATAAAATGCAACTCCTAAAACAGAACCAGTAATTATTGTAAATAATAAAACATCAAGAGTCCATACTACATGTGAAAGATTTGCATATAATGGAATCCATGAGTTTTTGATCCATTTCAATAAATATGATATGTTGAATTTTTCAGATAGTTTTTCTTTCGCATAATAATATTGAACAATTAATTTTCCAGCATAAGCTAAGAATGTAGCTAAAATTGCACCATTAATTCCGAGGTCCATGAAAAAGACAAAAATTAAACCAAACGGAATTTTAATTAATTCAAAAATCATAATAGCATAACTTGTTGTATGAGGTTTGTGCCCAAGATTAATTCCAGTTAGGGTTTGACTGACGAAAAAAACAGGAACAAGAATAGCTCCCAAAATCAAAGAGCTTGTAAATCCTGGAGTTAAATTTGAAACAAAACCTGTTAGAATAAGGTATATTGGAATTGAACCAATCGCAAAAAACATGCTTCCAAATAAGGAAGTTTTTCCTACTGATTCTCCTCTAGCTATTTGTCGGGTAGACCAATATGATACTATAGGTTCAGCAATGAGAAAG
>JBOGRE010000087.1:0-11590 GCA_050749345.1 Nitrosarchaeum sp.
GTATAATACAGTAAGAGAAAGTATATCTAATGTGGTACCCAAGTCAGGAGATAAATC
This sequence comes from Nitrosarchaeum sp., assembly GCA_050749345.1. Taxonomy (GTDB): domain Archaea; phylum Thermoproteota; class Nitrososphaeria; order Nitrososphaerales; family Nitrosopumilaceae; genus Nitrosarchaeum. Next base: position 58 of record JBOGRE010000087.1, read on the forward strand.
ATTTTACGGATAAAAATGGCAATTCCACTAAAAAATATAATGCATGAAAAAATCAAGGAAGTAAATTCCCTTACAGATTTGGAGTTATACAAAGCTATGACAAAAGACGGAATAATTATTCCGGAGGGTAAATTTAATAAATTATTACTAGATCTAGAAATTTTGGGATTGATCAAAGTTGCATGGATAACAAAAGATTTACGCAGAATAGAAATAGTTACAATAAAAGAAGAGATAGATGCAGTTGACGAACAAAATCAAGAAATGATGGAAAAAGACTATGAAGCTAGTTTTCCTGGTTTTGAGAAATAATTAGATCTCTAAAATAATGGGAAATGAAATGCCGCATCTAATGCAACTGCAACAAAAATTATTGTAAGATACGGAGCAGTTACTTTGTATGCTTTCCATGCAAATTCAGATGTTGGATTCTTTGTGAGTTTGTAATGATAAAATAACATCAATCCACCTGAAGCTGCTGCAATTATAGTATACACAATTCCCATACCAAATGCAGAAAGTACCAAAGAATATGGAAGTAAAATCAAAGTATTTCCCAAGATGTATTTTGATGTTCTTTGCATTCCAATTACAACTGGAAGCATGGGAATGTTGGCTTGGGCATATTCGTCTTTGATTTTCATTGCAAGACACCAAAAGTGTGATGGTGTCCATACAAATACCAAAAACCCTACAAGAAATCCTAACAAATCAAAACTACCAGTTGCAGCTGACCAACCTGCCCAAGATGCAGCACTACCTGCAATGCCACCAATTACGATATTTGATGCGTTTAGTCGTTTAAGCCATACTGTGTATATTATGACATATGAGAATATTCCCAACGCGATAAAAAATGCAGAAACAGCATTCAGTGCAAAATATCCATAAATTACAGAAATACAACTTACAGTCAATCCATAAATAAAAACATTAGATGCGGACATTCTACCAGAAGGTATCGGTCTAGTACTAGTTCTTGCCATTTTTGGATCAATGTCTTTGTCATAGTAATGATTCAGAGCACTTGAACCGGCAGAAGCCAATGCGCCTGCTATAATAATATGCAAATATGCCAAAGAATTCAATTGCGGTGCATCTGGAACTAGCTTATTTGCGGCATACATTGATGTTACAGCAGTAATAACGAGTAAAACAACAATTCGTGGTTTGGATATTTCCATTATTTCTTTAAAGCCCAATCTTACTTTATTCAAATCAGAAGCCATTTAATTTATTCGACTTGGATGATCTATGTTATTTCAAAAGGAATAAGTATATCAGCCTTGACAGCTAGCTTGAATGAGCAATTGGGACCTCATGATGCCAGGCATGGGATTAACAGCTATAGGTTTAGCAGGTGTAACAATATCTTATTCAGGAATAGCTCATACATTTGTAGATGGAATGCATGCACTAACAGGCCTGACCATGTTTATTGGACTCATCTTTTTATCAGCAGGTATCTTAGATGGAGGCATCTCAACTAGCAATAGAGCTAAAGCAACTACTCTAGTCATCATATCTGTTGCATTAGCATTTGGAACATTTGCACTAACAATGAATTCATCAAATTACACAATCACATTAATAGGACTATTAATGGCGATTGCTTTTCCATCAACAATCATAGCATATCTTGCAATGAAGAAGCCACAGTATGCAAAACCAGTAGGAGTGATTGTCGTACTAGCAAGTGCAACAGGAATTATCGTGTGGTTTGCATTTGGATTTGTAAGTCCGGACACTTACATGATCAATGAACCAATCATAGAGGAGGAGCCTGAAAAAGAAATGCAGTCAACAGCTCCAATATTTAAAATTACAATTTTAGAGAATTCATCTACACAGGGAAATCCAGATTATGAACCAGATGCAGCACATGTTCCAAAAGGAGACATTATAAAATGGACAAATGCAGATACAGTAGCACACACTGTAACTAGTTCAGTTGACTTTGGGGACACATTTAATTCAAATATGATCAATGCAGGTGAAGAATTCTCATTAGATACCAGCAAACTAACGTCTAGTGAATATGAATACATGTGTGTGGTGCATCCTTGGATGATAGCAACGTTGATCATAGAAGAACCGAAAGAAGATGTCAAAGTAGTAATTCCAAATGGGGCAGGAACCCAACAAATAGGACAAATCTATTATGATCCTGAAGTGATTCAAGTTCCAGTTGGAACTACAGTAATTTGGGAAAACACAGACAGCGTAGTGCATACAGTAACTTCGAGTCCAGAAGAAGGACCAAATGGAGCATTTGATTCAGGAATGATTGCTGCAGGTGAATCATTCAAGTTCGCATTTAATACTCCAGGAAAAGAAAACTATTTTTGCATGGTGCATCCTTGGATGACAGGTTCTGTTGAAATACAATAGGTTTGCAAAAAATCACCATATCTGAATCTCAAAGAAAAATCCTTACAGATTATGCAGAGAATGAAAAGCCAAATGAATCGTGTGCCATATTATTTGGCACCGCAAATAGTCAAAAAACCACAGTAAAAGAAATATTTCTTACAAAAAACATAGACGAATCTCCAGTTAATTTTACGATTTCAAATGAGCAATTAATTAAAGGTTACAAAGTTGCAGAAGATAAAAAAATGGAGGTTGTAGGTATTTTTCATTCACATCCAAATTCTGAGGCATATCCATCAAACACAGATAAAAAATTCATGTACAGCAATCCAGTTGTGTGGGTAATTTATTCAGGAATATCAAATGATTTCAAAGCATATGTACTTGAATCAGATATTTTAGAAATTTTAATTGAAACATAAAGATCATGGTTTTAATCTAAAAGTTGCATTCATTCCATCTACTTTTTTTAAAAGGGTTTTATCAGGATGAATTATTTTTCCAATTACATTAACAGGAGATGCAGGTGTGATTTCTCCTTTATTTCCAATGGGAGTATAACCGTAAAACAAGCAGATTGCTTTACCTGATGGCCAGTATGCAACATCATTTAATGTTACAGGAGATTTTGCATTTTCTTCGGATATAACAATCGGAGATTCGGAAGAATAGATCTCCTCACCCCAGACATTTAGTTCAACTGTAAATGGTAATTTTTCTACAATGGCTTTAACAGTTTTAGGAGAATATTCATCGTCTAACTCCAAAGTAATATCAGATACATTTGGGATTTTGGCTATAACGGGATATTTCACGAGTTTTGATGATCTTTGAATTAAATATCCCTTTTTTTTAACAGAATTATGGAAATTCACGTATACGACACCTATGTCAAAGCCAAAGACGGTCATACTATGCACTTTGATGTAATTACCGGTGAGAAAAATCACGATAAGGCCATAACATATGGTAAAGAGTGGTTAAAATCAGTTGGTGAGGCAAGTGCAGCGATGACGACCAATGAATGTCAATTTTGTCATTCACAAGGTGCGCCAGAGCCTGTTGAAAAAGCAATTAAGGAAAAAGGTTATTTCATCCAAAAGATGGAAGGCTGTCCTTAAACATCTTTTTCCTTTTTTAATTATTTTGATCTATATTTTTTAGGAGAGTTATTTTCTTTAAAGTATGACAGAACAAAAGTATGCAAAGTGGACAGTTGAGGGAGATAAAAAAACAAAATGGATTTGTGGTTGTTTTCAAACAGCAGATGATTATTTTAAATTCTGTAAAAAACACAATGATATTTTGAAAAAAGCAATTCAAACACAAATAGATGAATTGGATTTGACTCTAGTAATAGAAGACTAGAGCGCAAGTATTGCTACAAATGCAGATACAAAGACAATCGCAATTGTGTTTAGTAATTTGATTACGGTGTTTAATGCAGGACCTGCTGTATCTTTGTAAGGATCACCAATGATATCACCGACAACTGCTACTTTGTGTAATTCAGTTCCTTTGTTGCCTTGCATCTCAACTAGTTTCTTTGCATTATCCCATGCACCACCAGTGTTTGCCAAGTGGTATGCTAGTGGCATTCCAGTTACAACTGCACCCATCAACAAACCAGCAACAGCAGTTGGTCCCAATAAAATACCTAAGAGAATAGGAGAGACAATTGCAATGATTGCAGGTTTCCAAAGTTCTTTAATGGATGCAGCGGTTGCAATATCTACGCATTTTGCATAATCAGGTTTTGAAGTTCCTGCGAGAATTCCAGAATCAGATTTGAATTGTCGTCTTACTTCGTCTACCATTTTGCCTGCTGCACGAGAAACACCGTTGATAAGTTGCCCAGTGATAATAAATGGAATCAATCCTCCAACTAATAGTCCTACAATAATAGTTACATTTGTCAAACTGTAATTCAAATTCAAAACTCCTTCAAAGATATGTGCAGCTTCAAATTGGAATGCTTGTATCATAGCAAGTGCAGCCAATCCAGCGCTGGCAATGGCAAATCCTTTGGTTACTGCTTTGGTTGTGTTTCCTACAGCATCAATTTCATCAGTAACTTTTCTGCTTTCTTCACCCATTCCAGTCATCTCTACAATTCCACCTGCGTTATCTGCAATGGGTCCAAAGGCATCAATGCTAAGAACGATTCCTGCAAGACTAAGCATAGCCATTGCAGTTAATGAGGTTCCAAAGATTCCATATAATACTGGGTCTGTACCTTCAGGTGCAGCATTTGAAGCGATACTAAATGAGAGAATAATTGCAACAATTAATGCAATCATAAATGGTCCAGTGGATTGCATTCCTTTGATAATTCCCATCAATGTAAGTGATGCATACCCCCATTTTGCAGATTCAACAATGTCTTGAACTGGTTTGTATTTGTAATTGGTATATCTATCAGTAATCTTTTGAATTATAGGTACAAGGATCACACCAATCACAGTTGTTCCAAATAACGCATATGCGATCGGGGTTTGCCCAATGAAATAATATGTAAATATGAAATTCAAAATAATGGCAATTGTGGCAGAAACATAAAATGACACGTTGAGAGGTTTCATGACATCGGTAATATTTTTAGAACGAACTATTACAATACCGACTATGGATGCAATCATTCCAGAGGTTCCAATTAAAATTGGATACATGAAAATTTGAGGAGCACCAATAAGTGCAGCAATAAGTAAAGAAGCTAAGATAGTAACAATATAAGATTCGTAAACATCAGAGCCCATTCCAGCAGCATCACCCACATTATCACCTACGTTATCTGCAATTGTCGCAGGGTTTCTAGGATCATCTTCAGGAATATTGGCTTCTACTTTTCCTACCAAATCTGCACCCATGTCTGCAGCCTTTGTAAAAATTCCACCACCAATTCTTATGAATAATGCAATTAGACTTGCGCCAATACCTACACCGGCAATCGTAATTGGATCAGGGTAAATCATGTAAAGTCCAGTAATTGCCAAGAGTGCCATTGCTGGAACTGCCAATCCAACAGTTGCCCCACCTCTAAATGCCATAGCAAATGTCTTTCCTAATCCACTGCTACTTAGATGAGCCGCTCTTACTGCTGCCTTGACGGTAATTTTTAATGAAATCAATCCTGCAACTGCAGAAAGTGTTGCACCTACTGCAAATGCTAATCCGTTTGAAAATCCAATAAAGTATCCTATAATGATTGAAAGCGTAATGGCGATTGGAATTATAATCTTCATCTCTCGTCTAAGAAATGCCGCGGCTCCAACTTTGACAGCATTTGAAATCTCCATCATCTCTTTAGTGCCTGAAGGCTGTTTTGTAATCCAAGTAACTATGCCTAGAGCAACTATGAAAGAAGTGATAGCAGCTCCAATGGGCAGAATTTGTTGTATATCCATACTATAATTGGCTTGCCTGAGGCTTGGAAATATAAATCAATGAGGAAATTTATTTTCTTTTTTGATATGGTAAAAATGCTTTTCCATGTAGTCCTTGTCTTACTAGCTTGTTGAATCGTTTACCATGTGCAAGATATGGAAATCTCAAGTGAATTAATTCATGAACCAAAGTATTTTCCAAAGTCTTTTCGTCTGGAATTTTTCGAATATTAATGAATACTAGATTGTGTTGCAAATATGAAACGCCATAGTACTTGTAAGCAGAGGTTCTTCTGCCTTCAGTCATTTCTTTTGGCATGTCCAATACTTCTTTGGTAGTTAGTAGAATTTTAGGTTCAGATATTGAGAAGCGGTTTGAGTAGATACCAACTTTTTCCAATATTTGCAATTTTAATTCAGGATCTAACTTCACAGTTATTTGTCATATAATCTACGTTTATTCTAAAATGTCAATTCTTGTATGAGAATTGGTGTATTATGTTTTGCATGTTACACAGATGTTATTGCAGACAATAGGAATGTACTATTTCATGGAGTGAGAAGATGCTTCAATTACGCTAACAGTACCTTTCATCCAAGGATGTAATGTACAAAGGTAATCATATTGACCTGGTTTTTCAAATGTGTATTTCCAAGATCCTCCGGCGGGTATAAATTCTGAATCAAATGTTTTTTTAGCATCAGTGACAGTATGAATAACCGTATCATTATTTGTCCACGTCACAGTAGTGCCAGGATTTATTTCAATGGATGACGGCAAATAAGATTCTACAGTGTTAGCGTTCCAAGAATCTTTTACAATAGAGACATTATTTGTTTGAATTTTTTTAGCATCAACAATAGTCGACTTGCCTAAATTATCATAGTTAATAATTTCTGGATGTTCCAATGATTTTATCAATTCTTCTTGCCATTGTATCATAGAGTAACTTCCCTTGTTGTTACTTGGGGTTTGTTTGGATGACAGTGAAGAAGCATTTTCTAACACTTCAACTGTGGCCATGGAACCACGTTCTTCTTGTATTCCATGTACATGAATAAAGTACGTTCCAGGTTCATCCCATTTTGCTTCAAATATTGCAGTATCACCATTTGCAATTAGATGTGTTTGAGCAAAGTATGGCTTGTTCCACAAAATTCCTGAAGGGTATACTTTGGAGATTGTACTGTGGATGTGAAATGGGGAGGGTAAGACTGTACCAATTCCAACAACATAGAGTCTAACTAATTCTCCTTTTACAACTTGAATTGGGTTATCCATGTATTGACTTACATATCCATTAAGTGGATAGTATTTTGTAAAATAGTCCAGTGTGTTGTTTGGATCAAATTCGCTAAGTGTAAAGAAATATTCTCGTGCAGGGTCCATTGGACGTACTGCAGGATCTATAATCATGGCACCAAACATGCCCATTCTAACATGCTCAGAAGTTGGAAATGCATGACAATGGTACATGAACAATCCTGATTCTTGGGCTACAAAATGATACGTGTAGTCTTCACCTGGCATTATTTGTGGAAAGACCCCATCGTTTGTAGAATCATGAGTTCCATGAAAATGAATGGTGTGAGTATAGGGGGTTTTATTTACAAATTTGACTGTGACATCGTCACCTTCCGTAAATCTCAAAGTTGGTGCTGGAACTGTTCCGTTGTATGTCCACACTTTTGCAATTACACCTTTGGAGACTTCAATTTCTGCATTCTGTGCAATTAGAGTGTAAAAGAGTTTTTGTGGATTTGAGTTTTTAAATTTTGGAAAAACATCAGATGAGGTTGCATCACTAGTTTGAATATTTGGAGATTGTAGAAATGCTACAAAAGCAATACTAAATCCAATAATTATCCCTACAACAATATACAAACTGTTAATTTGTTTCATAAAGACATTTTCAAACCAATTTTAGTATATAATAAAGTATCATCACCATTATCAAAATATGGAGATATCTTTTAGGAAAAAAGTCAGAATTACATTTATTGCATTAGTGAATTAATAGGGTCAGAATATTTTGTAGTGTAATCACAAATCATACAGCCACCGTCTCATCATACCCCAATTATTCCATTAAATCAAGTAATCTTTGTGTTTTATTTCTAATTTCTGGAGTTATTTTGACTATAACTAAGCCTTCGTTTGGCTGACCATACATGACTACGGAATTTTCAGGAGCATGAATACACACTGGAATCACTAAAAGATCTTCTTCACCTACAACAGTAAGTCTTACAGGTGTTTTTGAAACAAATGCTATTTGTATTTTATCAATGCTTTGAGAAGTTATCTCAGCTGCTGGATTAGTACAGACAAGTTCGGTGTATGTATTGCCATTTTTTGTAGGTTCCCGCTTTACTCTTTTTTCTTGATTATCAATAATTTGCAATGAAGGAGTCAAACCAAAATCAATCATTTTTTCAGTTGTTTTATCACCGACTGTAATTAAATACGAATTTACAGATAGGTGTTTTTGTATGTTGGATTTGTTTGCCTGACTTTCAGGAATCAGGTGACCTAGTGGAATTTTCAGTTGGTCTCTAAGGGAATCTGGTAATTTCACAGAAATCGCAATTAGTTTGTTTGTGATGTAGAATTATCTGCAGATTCAGATTCCATTTCTGCCTTTAGTTTTGCAGCAAGAATACTACATTGTGCTGCAACATTTTTTGCACTTGCTCTAAATGCATTGGCACTTGGAGAATCAGGAGTTGTAATTATAATTGGCTTACCTAAATCAGAACCAGACATGATTCCAGAATTTAATGGAATCTCACCTAGGAAAGGGATTTTAAATTGTTCGCTGATTTTTTTTGCGCCACCCTCGCCAAAAATATAGTGTTTTTCATTACAAGTAGAACAAATAAAGTGACTCATGTTTTCTATCACACCTAAAATTGGGACATTTAATTTTTCAAACATTCCAATTGCTTTTACAGCGACATTACTTGCTACATCTTGTGGAGTTGTAACTACCAAAATACCAGTAATAGGAATTGTTTGTGCAAGTGTTAATGGAATATCACCAGTTCCTGGAGGAAGATCCACTATAAGATAGTCCAAGTCAGACCAATTAGTATCAACTAAAAATTGTTTTAAGATTCCAGAAATAATTGGACCTCTGTAAATTGCTGCTTGATGTGATTGTTCTGCAAAAAAACCAAATGAAACTACTTGTAATCCATGAGATTTTGCAGGTTGTAGTTTATTATTTTCTACGTCCATGTAAGCACTTTTCATTCCAAGCATTAGAGGAATACTTGGACCATAGATATCTGCATCAAGTAAACCGACCTTGGCTCCAGTTTGCGATAAGGCTAAAGCTAAATTCAAAGAGACAGTAGATTTTCCTACACCACCTTTGCCACTTGCAACACCAATAATATTTTTGACAGTTGCCATTCCAGTATCTGCATCAAGTGAACGACCTTCCATCACTTTTGCAGTTACTTTCATATCAAAATTTTTGAGTTCTTTGATTTCGCCTATTGCCTTTCGTACATCATCTTCAATTTCTACATTAAAAGGACATGCCGGAGTAGTAAGCTCCAAAGTAAATTTTAGATTTCCATCATTAAGCTCAAGGTCTTTGATCATTCCCATAGACACAATATCTTTTTTCAAGTCAGGATCAATCACTGTACTTAGTTTTTCAAGAACTTGATCGATTCCAACCATTGGGTGAAAAAGTCAGTTTACTTTATTTAAACATAGGTCAGGCAATTAAAATGTCAATTACTTGCGAAATATATAAAATATTACTCAAATTAAGCGTAAATTACCCAAAGATTCATAAATTCAAATTCAAGAAAAATATCACAGTTGTTTTCTATATCTACCCTAGTTGATGTTGTTAGAATTCCCCCAAGCTTGTTTGGAACTGCAATCAAAAAGGCAGCAACAAACATTCTCAAAGACAAGTATGAGAGCATGATTAATGCAGATTTAGGATATATCATTATGATTTTAGATGCCAAAGTTGATGAAATGGGAAAGATGATTGCAGGAGATGGAGGAACATTTCACAAAGTTGAATTTGAGGCATTAACATTTTATCCAAAACTCCAAGAAATTGTTCAAGGGGAAATTGTAGACATTACAGACTTTGGGGCATTTGTAAGAATAGGTCCAACTGATGCATTGCTACATCTATCACAAGTTATGGATGACTATCTAAAGAGTGATGTAAAATCTGGAATGATTTTAGCTAATCAAAGTGGCAGAACATTAAAAGTTGGTTCAACCCTTAGGGCAAGAATTACAGCAGTATCATTAGGCAAAGCCGCGGCAATGGGAAAAATTGGAATCACATGCAGACAGCCATTCCTTGGTGCAGACGATTGGATTGCAGAAGAGATCAAAAAATCTGCAGGTGGCTCAAGTGATTCAAAAACTAAAGTAGAGGCAAGTTAAATGGTACGAGAAATGGCTTGTAGAAAATGCAAGTTTGTAACTACAGGAAAAGTATGTCCAGTTTGTAAATCATCAGACTTGACACCTGATTGGACTGGAATTGTTCTAGTTGTTGATCCAACAAACTCCCAAGTTTCAAAAATATTGGGAATAAAACAAAAAGGCAAGTATGCAATCAAAGTTACGTAATCTTCTAAATCTTTAAAATCAAACTAGCACCATATCACAATATTGTCATTTAATGCCAAAAAGCAATTATCGGAATTTTTATCTGAGGATATTGGCAAGGGTGACATTACAAGTGCATTATTACCAAAAAGAAATATCTCTGCGAAAATAATATCAAGAGAAGAAGCCATTGTTGCAGGAGTAAGACATGCAAAAGAAATTTTCAAATTAAAAGACTGCAATGTAAAGATTGTAAAAAAAGATGGCAGTAAGATAAAGCCAAATCAAACAATAATGACTATTTCAGGGGAGGCAGGAAAAATTCTAACATGTGAGAGAACGGTGCTGAATCTACTCACAAGAATGAGCGGTATTGCAACTCAGACAGACCAACTGGTAAAAAAAATTGCCAACAAAAAAACCAAATTATATGCAACTAGAAAGACAGCTCCGGGTCTGAGGTATTTCGATAAAGAGGCAGTAGAGATTGGCGGTGGAAAAAAACATCGATTAAAACTAGATGAAATGGTGATGATCAAAGACAATCACATTGCAGTTGCAGATTCATTATTGTCTTTGATAAAAGCTGCAAAAAGAAAATATAAAAAATTTGAGGTGGAAGTTGAAAATACAGAAGACGCAGTATTGGCTGCAAAGGAAGGTGCAACCATAATTATGTTGGATAATTTTTCACCTGAGCAAATTAAAAAGACAATTCAGGTTCTCAAAAATCAGAAATTACGAAGCAAAGTCATGCTTGAAGCTTCAGGGGGAATCAATTCAAAAAATATTGCAAAATATGGCAATACAGGTGTGGACATTATATCTGTGGGAAGTATCACTAATTCAGTCAAAGGAATTGATATGAGTTTGGAGATTTAGATTATTTTGCAGATTCAATCTTTGATAACAATTCAGATACGGCTTTATTTTTTGGATCAATTTCTTTGATTTTGTTGCAGCATTGAATTGCCTGTTTGTGTTCACCAAGATAATAATGGGAATTTGCTTTTAAGATTAAAACTTCAATATCATAAGCACCAATTTTCAGAGCTTTTTCAAAATATGAAATCGCATCACGGTATTTGTTTTTCATATAGTATATTCCGCCTACAATGAACAAAACATCATTTTCTTCAGGAATTTTTTTTAAAATCTCAGAGCCTATCTGCAAAGCTGC
>JBOGRE010000088.1:0-3644 GCA_050749345.1 Nitrosarchaeum sp.
GTAATGGGAATCATTGCAGGTATCATCATAGCTGGTCTTGCAATAACATTTGTAGCTGCAAACATGTTTGTTACACAAGAACAAAAAGAACTTTCTAATCCACGAACTGTTTCTTGGCGACATGTTCATGGGTTGGGCATTGACCCATCTGATAGAACAATTTTATACATTGCAACTCATGGGGATTTCTACCAAAGCATTAGCGGAGCACCACCTGTAAAAGTAGATGAAAAAAGAGCTGATTACATGGCATTTAATGCACCATCAACGCCTGGCTATCCACTTTACTCTAGTGGTCATCCCGAAACTGGTGGAAATACAGGATTAATCAAAAGTACAGATGGAGGAAAAACTTGGCAGCTTGTTTCAAACGTGCTTGAATCCCCAGTAGATTTTCACGTTATGGCAGTAAGCAAAAGTGATCCGAATCTGATTTTGGGTTTTGATAGTGGTGGTAGAGGATTATTCAAAACTATAGACTCTGGAAAGACTTGGGAGACTTTGGGATATCCCGAATACATCTCTGCACTAGCTATTGCTCCAAATGATTCTAATACAATTTTTGCTGGAACTGGAAATGGCATTTACAAATCAACTGATGGTGGAAAAACTTGGAATCATCTTACATACAAGGGATTAACAGTATCTGCATTAGCCTTTGATGAAGATGATATATTGTTTGCTTCAGTTAATACATTTGGTTTTGTAAAATCATCTGATTTTGGTGATTCATGGGAAGATCTTCAAGACTTGGATCTTAACATAACAAGCATTGCTGCAGATTCTCAAAACAAGGTAATCTATATCGCTGGATATTCTTCAGGTGGATTCCAAGAAGTCTACAAGATTCCTTATGATTTAAATTCCTATGAACTAATTGGGACAAACAAAGTTCTCTAATTTTCTTTATTTAAAATAGAATTAATTCTTCCAGCATGTTTTTCCTTGTAGAGTGTCTTGCAGGAACTGCAACAAAAGAATCTCTCAAACATGGCAAACTTTAACACTGTTGGTTTTCCCATTACCATACCGTCACAATAATCACAAGTAACTTTGATGTCTTGATTTGTATCTAAATCAAGTTTAGATGGAGTTTTTTGATCAGATTTTTTTATCTGATTTTTGTTTTTTTTATCTAATTTACTCAAATCCAAAACAGGTGAAATTGATTTTATAAAACCAAGGTTAACCAATCTCCTATATCTTGCTTGAACTGTAGGAGTTGTTACTTTGATCTCTCTTCCAATTTGACGAAAAGACTTTCTACCATCTTCCATTAGTGAATTCAAAATTGCAATATCCATTACATCAAGATCATGAGGCATATCAGTACATGTTTGGAAACTGTATTTAATGATGTGACTTTACATTTGGAAAATTGGGGGCAGTTAATTTTTCAGCTAGTCTTTCCTTTTTTGGCACTCCAATAAATTCTAGTTTTCCATCAATTACTATTCCAGGGGCAGTAAAAATAGGATATTTCTCAAGATAGTCGGGCTTTTCTGTTATGTCAATTACTACATATTCAAAACTCAAATCATCAAGAAATTTCTCAACTATTTTGCAATTTGAGCATCCAGGAGTGGTTAGAATTTCAATCTTTATGGTTTTTCACCTACAAAGTTTGTTGGATTAGTTTCAAATGCCCATTTGCAGCTGGCACAGCAAAAAAAGTACTTTTTTCCATTAAATGATACAGAATCATGTTTATCATTAACTTCCATTCCACAGACAGGATCTTTCATAATTGTATGACTTCCTTTTTCTTATTTCTCAAATACCAAACGATTGGAATTACAACTAGTGCAATCATTAATAATGGAATTATATCATGTGGGATGTCAAATCCATACACGTTTTCATGAGTGTGTTGTCCTATGTGAAACTCTACTGGCAAGCCAACCATTGAAGCTGCATTATTCCATCCAATGTGCACTATTGTACTCTCATACCACTGATGTCCACCTGGAAGTCCGTTAATGATTAGAAATGATCCTAAAACAATTAGCATCCATCCTGTAACATTTTCAATCTTTAATCTGTTAGATGTAATTGATTTTGTTGCGTTGATTCCAAGTATTGCAAGAATTGATAACAGTATCAATGGAATGGCTCTACCCACTCCATGAACTGCTCCAAGTGATGCACCAATCTCTACACTCCCAGTACCTGCAACGTAAATCAAAAGCCAGTAAAACATTGGATTTGGACAGCCAACTCCGGCATTCCCCAACAAAACACCCATCAAAAAAGATTTTGTATAATCTCCTCTTTTCTGAATGAATTGTGGGGTTTTAGAATATGTTGGAAGTTTGACTGAAATCATTTTTAGTTGGGATAATCCAAACGTAAATGCTGCTATTCCTGCAATCAAAAACATTAGAAATGAAATCTTGTCCAACGATGCAGATTTTCCTAGTGCGGCAACTCCTATTCCATATGAGGTTATCATTACAGTAAGCCCTGCGCCAAATAACAATGCCATCAAAAGACCTTTTTTGTATCCCTTCCCCATGCTCATTGGTACAATGATAAACACCAAAGGTAGAGTGCACGGAAGAATTATCATCGATAATCCAGCAAGATACGCAATAACTAACCACGAAGGGTACTCTAAGGATTGACCTGCCTTTACTGCTACATCATTGGTTAGAGCGTAAACTATGCCAATTATGATAAATGATAACAGAATAAATGAAATCAAGACCAATGATTTTTTTGTTTGAATCTGAAGTGACATTATATTCTATAGGTATGTGAGATAGATAATTCCAGTACTTTACAAATGTAAAATATTCAATTCCTTTTGGATTGCAGTTCGAATTCAGAATTAGAATTATTCTATTAATTGTAAAATTGGCATGTGCCAGATTTTTAGTCTGAATCTCTTTCTTGCATAATATCAACAAATCTTCTAAATACACAATCAGAAATCTTATTTTGTGGCCTTTGAGTTAATCGTATTTTTTACTGCCTTCAAGTACATCTTTGTAGAAGGTGGAGAGCAAGCCCTAATTGGAATTAGCACAATTTCTAGAATCGGATCCAAACAAACTATCAAAATCACATTAATTGGAATTGCTGTAGGAATTTTTCTTTATTTTCTGTTTTTGAATATTGTGGAGTTTTTTCCGACCAACATTGTTGAAATTGCACTAGGTGCAGGTCTTTTGTATTTTAGTTATACAATGTTCAAGGAATTCTTAGAGCGTGGAAAAAAAGATGATACAACCAAATATAAAATTGGATACTTTTACATTGCAATGCTTGAAGCAGTAGAAAACTCGGCGGCATTGGCAACATTTAGCCTAATAGAAATAGCAAGTGCATTATCTGGTGCCATACTAGCAATAGATTTGATTATTTGCTTGCTGTATCTTGGAATAATCAAGAGAATTCCGCTAAAGATAACAAGACTTGTTTCAGGAATCTTGCTTGCATTGACTGGAATTCCTTTGATTATTTACGGATTAGATATTTCACATCCCCAAATAATGCAGTGGCTTATTCCACCACTATCATAAATTAAAATAAAAAAATCTATTGAAATAATGATTTTACTTTATTTAGTTCAGACTTGATGGAATCAATTTTTTCATCAATCTCAGTATCTGATTCGCCAGATTGTATCAACTGTCTTAGGT
>JBOGRE010000089.1:0-10623 GCA_050749345.1 Nitrosarchaeum sp.
ACTCATTGATTTTTTCCTGTAGGATGAAAAAAGATCTTTATGCATCGCTTTTACAAGAATCTGAAAAGAAAGGAATCAGTTTTAACTTTTTGATTAACAGCATTGCAAAAAAATATGACACTTGGGATAAATTTGGTGATGATATTGGGTTTGTACCATTTTCAAATGTTGCCCTTAGTCAAATATTTGAACTTCTTGATGAAAAAAGCATTATAGGTATTGCACGATACACAGGCGAGACTATTCCAAAAGAGATAGCACTTTTATCTCATATTGGTGATGACTTTGAAAGAGTATCTCAACTAGTCGAGATAATATCAAGCAGATTTGGAAGCGTGTCTATTCTTAAAAAGAACAATGGATACACATTTACAATACGTCACAAAGTTAACAAGAATTTCTCACTATATGTCTCAGAATTTTTATTGGCAATGGGAAAAAGCTTTAATTTTTCCACAAGTATTGGTTTAATAGAAAAAAATATTGTCATAGTGAATCTAGAAGACATACTAGTTGAATTTGGAACTATGAGAAATCTAAGAACAAGATCCAATCTTTAAAATTGCTTTTCATTTCTGTATAATGTCAAAATATGTTGAAAAATAATTTCTACATTATTTGATAAAAATGATGTTCTCTATGGCTTGATATCTGGAAGCATGGTAAATGCGCTGTTTACTTTATTTATGATACTTTCAATATTTGAATCTCTTTGAGCAGAAATTAAAACAAGATATTCCTTAGTTGGAATGCTAATCATTGTGACTTTGCCTCTTCTTGATGCGATATAGTCAATAGCCCCAAGCTCTTTATCAAAATCTTTTCTCATCAAAAATTCTAACATCAATTGAATGTACATTCTACGATTATCCGGGTCTTGTACATAAGATGCAAGCCCTTCTTTGAAACCCCCTGCTATCCTGTTTCCCATTTTATCTAAAACACCAACAAATCTAATCATAGGCAGCTCCAAAACTTTTTTGCATGATTCATCCAATAATTTGATCTTATCTGATTGTGCCATGTGAAATTTTAACAAATCTCAGTTAAAAACATAGGTGACAAATCCCATGAGGGGGCAATGAATTTGATTTCTAGATTTATAATTCTGAAATCAGAGAAATTGACTCAAAACTTAAGATGGAATTAAAAAATCACTTGAGGGATTTTAAAATACACTCGTTAATTACTTTGGAAAAACTCACTGTTTTTGAAGATTCCCTGATTTGTTTGGCCTGGATGATTCTGAGTTTTTTGACTATATCTTCATCAAGCACAATTGTGATTCTATGATTCATAATTTTGTCATCTAAAAACGTGATTTAAACTTAGAGTATTTGTGAAATTAATTCTATATGCGTAAAGATTAAAAGGACAATTTTTAAAAATAGTTAAAAAAGGTAATATATAGCACAAGATTTTTAGCTATTGTACTAATTGCCTTTAGCAGTTACACTCAAATCTTCTTCCTTTTCAGTATCTGATTATCAAAGTAATCCCTTCACAATTCCCAAAAATGCAAAAGAAATTATGAAGATGTAACTAGCAGAATCTAAACTGTATATTTTTTTATGTTGAAATTTTTCTAAATTAATGACAAAAATCACTCAAGAGTTAGTATCAGAGCAAATTCTTAGATCAAAATACCAGTACAGCAAATCTGTACGAAATATGTTAATCAGGAAAAACACTGTCAAAATGCATGTGATACAAATAATTACAGAAGATCCATGACTGTAATTGGCTCAATCAGATTAATCAAAAGAGTTTAGCTACAAAAGCGTACTCCTTTAATTCAAAAAATATCAAAACACTATGAATTACCTTCAATTAGAAATTATTATAGCAAAACTTTAGTAATTTTTGATTCTATGTCTAAACGATGATTGATAAACAATATTTGATAGCTCTTAATAAAAAAATCTTAGAAATATTTGCTAAGAGATATCCTGGAACCCCTAATCTATTTGTAGTTAGAAATGAAATTGATGATGTATTGCCAATGGTAGAAAGTGTAGGTAAGAGTGGTGATAAAAAAAAGGATTTGATTGAAAAAGCCGCATATCTTATGGCCTACATTTCATGGGCTCAACCATTTGGAGATGGGAATAAAAGAACCGGCTGGATATCTGCAACTAAATTTTTACGTGATAATGGATATGATTTAGATCTTTCCACCTCTGAAGACCAAAAAGAAATAAGAAGTCTGTTATATGATATTCAGGATGAAAGAACGAGCCTAGATCAATCAGTCGTCAAACAGATCATTTTTTATATTTCTAAAAGAATACATAAACATGAATAAAGATGACGAACAAATCACTGACTATCTTATTGATAAATATTCAGATCTTTTAGATGATCTTGGTACTGAAAGAAAAGACGATCTATAATTCATTCTCAAACATAATGCCTCAAATCATTTGATTAGATGCCTTTATCTAGCAACATCGTCATTACTTTAATTTTATTTTAAATTATTCATGTTAATGCCAGTACCTTGTTGACATCAATTCTTCCCCAGCCAAAATAATTGTCACGTCCCTTGTTCCCAGATTTGTTAAGGATTCTGTTAAGGAGGGAGATCGAGTTTATTTTGCGGCCTTTTTTATTATTAGAAATTTACATAAAGCGCCAGAAAAGTACCTTTACTGTGAATGTAATTCCTGTACACTATACGCTAGAGTTTGAGCCTATTTTCAAAAATTTCACCTTTAATGGAAAAGAGACAATCACAATTAACTGCAAAAAGCACGTAAATTCAATTACCTTACATTGCGCTGAACTTAAAATAATATCGTGCCAAATTAGGCACAACGGAATACCTCAAAGGGCCATCACCAAAACTGATGCAAAAAAAGAAGAACTGACAATTATTATTAAAAACAAAATCAAAGGTTATGCTTTTGTTGAAATTGAATTTACTGGGGAATTAAATGATCGCTTACTTGGATTCTATCGAAGTCAATACAAACAAAATGGCAAGACAAAATATCTTGCAACATCACAATTTGAAGCAGCTGACGCAAGAAGGGCATTTCCATGCTGGGATGAACCAGAATCCAAGGCAACATTTGATATTTCAATAATTGCAGAAAACAAATTCACTGCAATTTCTAACATGCCAGTTGTATCAAAAAAGAGAATGAAAAATAAAACATTGTACAAATTTGCAAAAACTCCTGTCATGTCTACTTATCTTATCTATCTTGGTGTGGGTGAGTTTGAATATCTTACAGGTAAGATTGGTAAAATTCAAGTTCGTGTAATTACCACAAAAGGAAATAAATCAAAAGGCAAGTATTCCCTTGAACTTGGGAAAAAGCTGCTTTTATCCTACGAGAAATATTTTGGAATAAAATATCCGCTACCTAAATTAGATTTAATAGCAATTCCGGATTTTGCTGCAGGTGCAATGGAGAACTGGGGTGCAATAACATTTAGAGAAACCATCCTACTTTATGATCCAAAGACATCTTCAACTAAAACAAAACAATACATTGCCGAAGTAATCTCACATGAGATTGCACATCAGTGGTTTGGAAATCTCGTTACCATGAAATGGTGGAATGATCTGTGGCTAAATGAGAGTTTTGCAACATTTATGGCGACAAAGTTTGTTGACAAGTTCTATCCTGAATGGGACTTGTGGAATCAATTTGTCGAAGATGCGATGAACACTGCAATGGGACTAGATTCGCTAAAAAATACACATCCAATTGACGTCAAAGTAAATTCAACATCTGAAATACGCGAAATCTTTGATGCCATCTCATATGATAAAGGAGGATGTGTTTTAAGAATGCTGGAGCATTATGTTGGAGAATCAAATTTCCAAAAAGGATTAAAGAAATATCTTGCTGATTTCAAATATGACAATGCTAAAGGCCAAGATCTTTGGGATGCAATAGGCAAGATTTCCAAAATGCCTGTCCGTGCAATGGTGTCAACTTGGTTAAAGCAACCTGGATTCCCAGTGGTTGAAATAGTAAAACAAGATTCGACATTATACCTCAAGCAAAGACGATACATGATGGAATCTAAGTCAAACAAAGGTTTGTGGTATATTCCTCTTTCTATTGGACTACAAGATGAGTTATTTCAGAAACTTTTTACAAAAAAATCAATGTCTGTAAAATTGCCTAGAGACAGCATTGGTTTTGTAGCAAATTTTGGAAGAAAAGGATTCTATCGCGTAAAATACGATAAAAGTACTTTGCTAGATCTTAAAATGCTTGTGGACCAAAAACAAATTCCAGCAATTGACAGGTGGGCCATTCAAAATGATTTGTTTTCATTATGTATATCTTGTGATGAGACAGTTCACAATTATCTTGATTTTTCTGACGCATACTATGATGAAAATAGTTACTTGGCATCTGTAAATGTCGCACACAACTTGTCTTCATTGTATTTTAGAGCATTTAATGAAGAATTTTCTGCAGAAATTCGAAATTATGCAGTAAACTATCTCAAGAAAATTTTATATGACTTGGAATGGACTCCTAAAAAAACAGACAAACACACTGATGCTTTGATGAGGGGGTTTGCAATCTTTACACTGGGTAAATTAGATGATGATGAAGTTACAATTGAATCCCAAAACAGATACAAGCAATTTTTAAAAAATCCAAGTTCACTACCTCCTGACTTGGTTGAGCCTGTTTGTTCTGTTATGGCATGGAATGGAAATTCCAAAACCCATAAAGAATTGATCAGACTCTACAGAAATGCAAAAACAATGGAAGAAAAACTTCGCTTCCTTGGAGCAATGTGTAGTTTCAAAGATGAAAAACTATTGCTAAAATCATTGAATTTCTCACAAACTTCGGAGGTTCGCTCTCAAAACATGCAGCTGCCAATCATGAAAGTCGCTGCAAATCCATATGGTAAAAAAATTCTATGGCCTTGGCTTAAAACTAACTGGCCAAAACTTAGCAAGAAAGTTGGTCGTGGTAATCCACTGTTTAATCGAATTGTTTCAAGTATTTCTTCTATTGCAGATGACTCTATGGAAAAAGAGATTCGTCAATTTTTCAAAAAGAATCCGACACCTGGTACTGAAAGAGCCCAGGAGCAAACTCTTGAACGAATTCGAATTAATTCCAAATTCTTGCGTAGCATGAGACTAGAGTTTACATAACACTATGGCAAAAAAAATAATTCCTATCATTTTAGTTGTAATTACTGCATTGGGATTGTTTTTTCTTTCTGACTCTACAAACAAAGACGTCTTAAAATCTACATTTGAAATAGATGCGACCTATTACGATGCAGGATATGTCAAGATTTCATATCTGGACAAAACAACAAAGACTAATCATGTTGTGCTGGAAATTTTAGGAATGGATGAATCTTTTCAAAAAACTTTGTCTGGCTCTGAATTTGTAGAAACTGTCCCATTTCCAGTTATTCCAAAATATGGATGGCAAGTTCATCCTGTCACATTTCTAATAGACCATCAAGAACTTGGAAAAGTTTCCCTAAAAACTGAAATTCATCCATATGGCAAACCTGCACCTCCAATAATCTACGGTAATCCTTAGATCACACACAAGATTTTATTGCAGCTTTGAAAATTATCTTTTATTGGATATTTCTGATTTGAAAAAAGGCAAAAGAGGGGCAATTGCCAAAGCCATAACTATAGTTGAAAATGATCCTATTGAGGCAAGAAAACTAATCAAAAAAATATTCAAAGAAACTGGAAATGCATCAATAATTGGAATTACAGGACCTGCAGGTGCTGGAAAAAGCTCACTTATCAACAAAACATCCATAGCATTAAAAAAACTAAATACAAAACCAGCTGTTCTTGCAATTGATCCTACTAGTCATGTGACAGGTGGTGCAATATTGGGTGACAGAGTTAGAATGACAGAATCTACTGATTCTGGAACTTATATCCGCAGCATTGCATCAAGGGGAGCTATTGGTGCAATTTCTAAATCATTGAGAAACAGCATTAGAATTTTAGAATATGCCGGATTTAATCCAATAATTATTGAAAGTGTGGGTGCAGGTCAAACCGAAGTGGAAATTTCAAATATTGCAGATATCACTGTGGTTGTTTTTAATCCCAACACTGGTGATAGTATACAAACCATAAAGGCTGGATTGACTGAAATTGGGGATATCTATCTTGTTAACAAAAGTGATCTTGATGGAGCCAATCAACTCTTTGATGCAGTTCGTGAGTATATTGGCTCCTCTGAGAAGAATCCTGTAATTTTAAAGACTTCTGTTAAGAAAAACTCTGGAATATCTGAATTTGCCAAGACATTAAAAGAAATGATGGTTACAAAAAATAAGAATAAGCAAGAAAATGACATGCTTAGGCTTGAGAATGAATTAAAAGATATTGTTTTAAATAATATGAGTGAAAAGGTTCAAGCAATGCTAGAGTCTGACAAAACATTTTCCAAATATCTTAAAAAAATCCAATCAAAAGAAATGGATCCTTTTGAGGCTGCCGATAAAATTACAAAGTCATTGATAAAGTGAAAAGTATGGCCAAAAAACAAAATACAAAAAAGGAACCCGCAAAACAATACGTCACTGATTCTAATTTTCCAGTAAAGAGAATATATCAAAGATCCTCAAAGAAATACATCAAAGAAGATTCAGGAGTATATCCATTTACACGTGGAATTCATCCTGAAATGTTTCGTGAAAGATTTTGGACAATGAGACAATATTCTGGTTTTGGCGATGCAAAATTAACAAATGAACGATTCAAGTTCATGCTTGAAAAAGGCCAAACCGGTCTAAGCATGGCATTTGATCTTCCAACTCAAATAGGATATGACCCTGATTCCCCACAAGCAGAAGGCGAAGTAGGAAAAGTCGGTGTTTCAATTGCATCACTTAAAGACATGATGATTGCCTTTGATGGAATTCCTTTAGGCAAAGTCAGCTCTTCTATGACAATCAACTCTACTGCATCAACATTGCTTGCATACTATATTGTAGTAGGTGAATCACAAGGATTCAAAAGTTCTGAATTAAGAGGTACAACACAAAATGATATCCTCAAAGAATACATTGCAAGAAACACATACATCTATCCTCCAAAACCCTCAATGAGATTAATTGGAGATATGATTGAATACTGTGCAGAAAAAGTTCCACAATGGTATCCTGTTTCAATTTCTGGCTACCACATGAGAGAAGCTGGATGCACTGCAACACAAGAAATTGCGTTTACCCTTGCAAATGCTATTGCATATATTCAAACATGTATTGACCGAGGATTAAAAATAGATGATTTTGCACCAAGGCTTTCATTTTTCTTTTGCTGCACAATTGAATTCTTTGAAGAAGTTGCAAAGTTTAGAGTTGCAAGGAAAATTTATTCTAAAATTCTCAAAGAAAAATTTCACGCAAAAGATCCTCGTTCATTGCAATTAAAATTCCATACACAAACAAGTGGGGAATCTCTAACTGCACAACAGTCAGATAATAACATTGTACGTGTTGCCATACAAACAATGGCGGCAGTAATGGGTGGAACCCAGTCACTTCATACAAATTCTAGAGATGAGGCACTTGCTCTACCAACTCAGGAATCTGCAAAAATTGCTCTTAGAACACAGCAAATTGTAGCCCATGAAAGTGGAGTTACTAAAACTGCAGATCCTATGGCTGGTTCTTACTATCTTGAGGAATTGTGTGACCAAATCGAAGAGGATGTTTGGAAATATCTAAAGCAAATTGAAAAAATGGGCGGGTCCATTAAGGCAATTGAAAAAGGGTTTTTTCAATCTGAAATTAGACAAAATGCATACCGTCTAAAAAAAGAGGCAGATGCTGGCGATAGAGTCATAGTTGGTGTAAACAAGTACTCTGAAGTTGAAGGAAAATCTCCTGAACTATTAAGAATTGATGACAGGATTGAAATTCAACAAAGGAAAGCACTCAAAGAATTAAGAGATTCAAGGGATAACAAAAAACTCGAAAAAGCATTATCTGCAATGAAGAGCGCTGCTGATACTGATGAGAATCTGATGCCATACATCATTGTATCTGCAAAAGCGTATGCAACTACTGGTGAAATCAGCAACACATTCAGAGAAGTGTTTGGTGAATATCGTCCAAAAGAAGTATTTTAGATGAGTTTTGACATTTTTTTGCGAAGAAAATCCTCAATTTTAGTATGTCCTCCTTCAAACTTGAACATGGAATTAAGAATCTTACAAATCAATAACGTTATATGGTAGATTATTCTACCATATGGTAAATATTTCTTCCATATGGAAGGAAAGTATAACATGAAACTACACAACTATCTAGAACAAGTGCTTGGAAATAAGATAGCGATTAGCATACTTCGCACACTGGTCAAGTACAAGGGTAAGATCTATACAATTCGAAGACTTGCAGAAGATGCAGGTGCATCTCATCCCGAAGTATCAAAGACATTGGGAGAATTAGAAAAGTTTGGTGTTGTGCAGATTCAACCAGTAGGAAGAGCACACCAAATATCTCTAAATGAGAAAAGTTATGTTCTAGGTAAAATAATAGTACCAATTCTTAAAGCCGAAGAAAAAACACTAGCTGAAGTAATTTCAATTCTTAAAAATCATCTTGGGACAAAGAAGATCATATCCGCTGTCATATTTGGCAGTGTGGCAAAAAGCGAAGAACGAGATGACAGCGATATTGATGTTTTGATAATATCAAATGATCTCGATCATGCGATTTCTGTTATTTCCAATGCTGCACTAGAGATTTCATTAAAGTTTCAAAGTAATGTTTCTCATATTATTTTCTCTGAATTGCAATTCAGATCAAAAAAGAAAAACAATGCACTCATACAATCAATTTTAGTTAATCATATCGTGATATGTGGAAAAGAACTAACAAGTATATTGAAATGACAAGAGACATAGATCCCAAAAAAGCATCTTGGTATATGACAAAAGCCACCAGCTCTCTTGAAATGGCAAAGATTGCAATACAAAAAGAGGCATATGATAATGCGGTGATGAGTGCAATCCATAGTTCCATTAATGCTTTTGATGCATTAGCTACATTCCACAAAGCAAAGCGTGCATCAGGTCAGCACACAGATGTCTTTGTTCTTATTAAAGGAATATTGGATCTGCAAGAATACAAAGATGTTGAAAAACAATTCAAATTTTTACTTGGTCTGAAAAATGCCTCAGAATACCAACCTGATTTAATGAGCATCAAGGATGCCGAAGGATCGATAAAATCAGCAGAACGGATACTTGCCAAAGTCAAGGCAAAAATATAATCCTAAACATTATCTTTTTACACATTATAATCAAAATTTGGGGAATCAAACTAATGTCCCCAGAGGTAATCTTGTTTATGGAATTACTCCAATTCTATTTACAGGATGAATTTCTGCCCTAATGGATTTATTATCTGATTCAAATCCAGTCAAATTAGCAGTATCAAACACTAGAGTTTTTAAACACAAAGCCCTTTTCTAATCGTGGCGCCATTTGACATGATATCCAAACTCCAAGATTATCCAGAAAAGAAAGGTATTCTAGATGAAAATTGATCATATTGCAATTGCAGTAACTGATGTAGAGGAATCTGCCAAAGTTTACCAGGAAGCATTAGGTGTTAATAGTGTAGAATTTGAAACAGTTGAATCAGAAGGTGTCAAAGTTGCAATCATTCATCTTGAAAATGGACGAATTGAATTGATGCAGCCTACAAATGAATCCAGCCCGATCAAAAAATTTCTTGATAAAAAAGGACCCGGTCTTCATCATATGGCTCTGGAAACTAATAACATTGAAGGGGAGGTTTCAAGAATGGAAGGATGTGGAATTCAATTTCTAGGAAAAATTAGACCTGGGTCAGCTGGCACCAAAGTCACATTCATTCACCCAAAATCACTCCATGGTGTTTTGGCAGAACTTTGCTCACATCCAAAATAACTGTAATTTTAGTGCCAAAAACTAAATGCTGTGATGGGAAATTATAAAAATAAAATTTTCAAGAATCTAAAAATTCTTGAATTTGTTTTGTAACTGCATTCATTTCATGTACGATGGTTTTTTGTTTGTTGATATCTTTTGAATTTACAAATTCCTTTTGTAGTGAAGATAGTTTGTCTTTTAGGTTCGTGATCTGTTCTGCTTGTAAAATTGGCTTTGTTTTTTCTGCAGTTATGGGAATAGTCTCCATGGAGCCAAGTTTTACTTTAGATATGTTTGATTTGCACCCATAACATGGTGCATTAAGATCATCTTCAAATCTAGGAAGCTTTCCATTTGCATCAAAATATGATTGTGTTTCTTTATCTGTAAAATTGTATTTTATGTTCAAATCTTTGATTAAGTTAAGCAACTCTATTTTGGTCATTTTTGCATATTTGAAATATTCTTTCATTGCATCAACATATGTTCCATTTTTCTCAAGAATTGTATCTCTTGCATCTTTTGCTAGCGTTATTTTGGTATTGAGATACTCAAATTGGTCCCAGTAAATTCCTTGATGAGTAGCATTAACCCTAGTGACATATTTTGCAAATGCATTTCGTGGTGTAAATTCTTCATATTTTTTCTCCATTTGCGATAGTTTTTCTTTTAAATTAGTTTGTGCAGATTTTCTTTGCTCGTTGATGAATTTTTGATGTTC
>JBOGRE010000090.1:0-1529 GCA_050749345.1 Nitrosarchaeum sp.
CTGGATTGGACAAAAATAGTGCCATCTATAGAAAAATCAAAAGTATCATCGATGATTTAAAAAATGATGTCGTTGTGGGAGTCAGATTAAAACAAAAACAGATTCCAAAATACTATGTCAAAAAACATGACGTTAATGCAATCTATAAAGTTGATCTACCTAACTATTTCAGATTGATTTATGGAATATTAGTAATTCATGGCGAAAAAAAGGTACTTTTAATGGAGTTATTTGATCATGGTAAATACAACAAGCGGTTTGGCTACTAGTACATTAATGTATGTACATATATGTATATATACATCATACTCCTATTACATATAAAATGAAGCAAAAAATGACAACACAAAAAGTTTATCCCTCAAAATCACATGATGACATATCAAAGAACATACAAAAATACAATCCAACACTAAAGAACATTCTAAAAATTGAGTATCTGTTCATAGAATATCGAGAATTTGATTCCAAGGCACAGATTGCAAAAAAGCTAGATGTCACCATGCGACCACCAGTTCTTAATGTTATTTTGAGATACTTGGAAGAGTCAAGTAAAATTCTAGTTGATAATGACGGCTCGATGATATGGATTCACGCAAGCCCAAAAGCAAAGAAAAGCTGGGAAAAAGCAGTCAAACTATAGTATTTTCCCAGATTAAGTGAGATATTAGTTGGGTCAGCAAATATACTCTAAAGTTTAGAGTAACGGCTTTGATGGAATCATGACAAATAATGTCAAATTATTTGTCATGATAAAAACTACAAGCTCTGCTGTATACAACTATCTAGATGGTGTCTCAAGTATCGCAGGAAAATTCTTATCGACAAGCTAAGAGTTTCTTGATCAGCAAATCCAAAATATTGCAGAATTCAAAGGATATGAGGTTTTGGAGATGAGAGTCATGCCAGACCACATTCAGCTTTAGATAACAAAATACCAGCTCAAACTTGTGGAATTATTATTCTATATTTCATTTTACTATGTTTATCTTATTTGAACGTTTTAGCATTTGATAACATCTGTACTATTAAATGGCTAACTCATCTAGTAAACAATCAAGACCTTTTTGTATTGTTTGTGGTTTTTCACATAATATTTCATTGGCCAAAGATACATCAAGGGATGAATCTTTTGGTCTTGGTGCCTTCCAATTCATCTCATCGATTTTTGTTGGAATTAGTAGAGTTTTGTCCAAATTTAGCTTGTCTGCAATCATCTCAGCCAATTGGAATCGCGATATTCTTGTTGCACCAGCTACATGAATAATGCCCACAATTTGTCTTACTGCAATTTCTATTAACATCTTTGAGAGATTTGGGACATATGTTGGAGATGTAAATTGATCTATCAGTACTTGAATCTCTTTTTTTGATTCAAGATTTTCTTTAACCCAGATTGGAAATGACTTTTTTGCTTTGTGAATTCCAAAGGGAGTACTTGTTCTTGCAATACACCAGTTAGATGCTAAATTATTTAATGCTAATTCACCTGCTAATTTTGATTTACCATATTCTCCAAGCGGGTTTGG
>JBOGRE010000091.1:0-4393 GCA_050749345.1 Nitrosarchaeum sp.
ATAACACGTTGTCCTGTAAGAAGTGGAACTGTTGGATCGTATCTGTTCGTGTATGGACGTGGTTTTCTAACAGGCCATCTGTGATACATTTTAAGAGAGATTTTTTGTCCATCTTTTTCAGTCGTAGCTAATACAGTTTCTAGATTATAATCTCCTTCACTTACTATATTAGATATTTTTCCGCCGGGATGATCTGGTGGTACCATAATAGAATTAACAATAAGATCAGTTTCCTGAACAGTTCCAATAACATTTCCTGCAGCAACATTATCACCATTACTAATAGTTGGTACAAAATGATATTTTTTTATCATATCTACAGGAGTGGTAGTAATACCTCTGCCAATGAATGAACCAGAAGCTTTTGATAATTCTTTTAATGGTCTTTGAATTCCATCGTAAATTTGTCCAATAATACCTGGACCTAATAAAACGCTAAGTGGATTTCCTGTACCAACAACTGGTTCACCAGGTTTCAGTCCACTTGTAGATTCATAAACTTGAATAAATGCAACATCGCCAGTTAGACGAATAACTTCGCCAACTAATTTAGAGTTACCAACAACTACAGTCTCATACATTTTTGCGTCAGACATACCATCCGCTTTAACTGCTGGACCGCTTACCCAAACAATTCTACCTTTAGCTGCCATACTAATTACCTACTCCAAATTTTGTGGCAATTTCTTTCCTTATTAAAGGCTTCATACGTTGAATTCTTGCATCAAGAGTATTATCAAATTTCATTGCACCTTCTTTTGATTTTACTGTAATACCACCAAGACAATCAATTGTTTCAGGAGATAGTTCTGCACCAGAATATTTAGACAATATAGATTGTATTGTATTTCTGTCTTTAGAATTTGTATAAATTATAACTTTAGTTGTGCCTAAAATTTTAGTTGATTCATCTAATAAAGTCTTGATTAGGTTAGAATAATCGTCACTATGATTCATATTTGAAATTTGTTCTATTGCTTTAGCAAACACATTGTCTATTGCTTTTTCTAATGCTAAAAGTTGTTTATTTCTTGACTCTATATCAGAGCTCCCGACTATCTGTTTTTCGATCTTCTCTGCTTCTTTTTTACCATCTGAAATAATTTTATTATATTCTTGTTCTAGTTTAGGAAGTGAATTATCTAGTGTTTGTTTAGAGACTGAACATGAATTTTCAAGATCTGATAGAATTTCTTTCCTTGTTTTCTCAAGAATTTTATCAATAGTTTGTTCTAATGAGGTATTAGTGGTCAACATAGGGTACTCAATTAATAATAGATTTTAATGTTTGGTAGTAACTTGGGTAATTCAAAAAATTAATTTTACTTGAACTTAGAAAGATATTATAATGTAATAATTATAGGTAGAAAAGTGGCTGTTGCAGATCTTTTGATGGGTAGTGTTATACTTCCGAGAACTGAATCCCCAAAAGCAATATCACGTCTTACTGAGTTTGAATGGTTTCATAAAATGGAGATGGTGAATGAAACAGTTACTCCTGAAATTGATGATCTTCTTTTACGAGCACAAAAAACATATCAATTTATTGAAGATGTGATAAAGGGGTTAAATATTCCTCTACGAGTTGGCATCATGGAGATTCTTTTCAAAGGTACTGTGTTTAAAAAGAAAAATTATGATATGGATGAAATTGAAGATTTGATTGTAGAATTAGAGAAAATTCCTGATACTATCACTAAAGCAGCTAAAGTATTAGAAGAAAATTCAAAGATTAATCAATCTCTAGAAGAATTCAAATCATTAAAAGAAACATTACAAGTTGCAAATAAGCTGGAAGTTGATATAAGTGGTTTTGGACCCATGAATTATTTTTATACAAATCTATTTGTCATTAATTCCTCTGATTATGAAGAGATTGAACGATTATTAGAAAATATACCAATTTTCAAATACGATTTAGAATCTAAAGAAAAATTAGCTATTATAATAATTTCAGATATTGATGACTCTGATAAAATTCTCAAAGTTATGCGGGCACTTAATTCTAATCCATTCAGTATCCCTAAAGATTTCCCTCAGATTGCAAGTGAAGCATATTCATTAGCAGAAATAAAGATTAAGGAGCTAACAGAAAAACAAAAATCTATTTCAAAAGAATTATCTTCGATCACACAAAAAATTCGTGGGGAAATTCTAACAATACATGAAAATGCGTTTGTAGCAAAAGAGGTTCTTGAAACATTACGTAAACCAGGAGGTACTAAAAATTTTGCAGTTATTCAAGGATATATTCCTAAGAAAATGGAAAAAAAGTTCAAGCAAGTAACAAACCAGTGGACATCAATAACTGATGAAATAACAGATGAAGAAACGCTTTCAAATCTTCCTGTTTATTTGGTTAATCCTAAATGGGTTAGAACATATGAAGTAATTACTACCAGTCAAGGAATTCCCAAGAAAGGAGAATTTGATCCCACATGGATGATTGCACTCATGTGGCCTATATTTTATGGATTAATGTTTGCAGATTTAGGCCATGGATTATTGTTAATGGGGTTAGGACTCTTGTTCAAATTCAAAGGACAGGGAAATCTATCAAGATGGGGAACATTATTAGCAATGTCCGGTGCAGCTGGTGCGGTAGCTGGAGTTTTCCAAGGAGAAGCGTTTGGTTTTCATTTAAACCACTTTGCAATCTTTGAAGCATTGTTACATGAAGGTGGACCACTTCATTCAATTAATTGGCTGATAGGTGCTATCAGTGTATCAGAATTAACATTTGATCAAGTAATCATGATTCTCAAAGTGTCAATATTCTTAGGGGTTATTCATTTAGGATGGGCTTTCATTTTACGTATTCATAATTATTGGAAAAATGGAAACAAAGATACAATGATCTATGAAGCTATTCCAAATTTGTTCATGTGGTTAGGAGTTTTTGGAGTAATGATGGGAGCAATAGGTTCGGGATATGATGTCATGAATATGTATTCCAAGATTCATGCAGAATCTGTTCCTTGGATCAGCATAATTGTTGGAGATTGGGCAGTTGTATGGTTGGTTGTTAGAGTTTCTGTTATTATCATACTTGCATGTATTATTATGATGATAATTGGTGGAATAAAACACAATAAAAAACACCCAGAAGCGGGCGGAGATATGGTAAGTGTCATAATGGAAGTGTTCCTTGGAAAAACCATTGAATGTCTGGCGCACACAATCAGCTATGCTAGAATAGGAATTATGCTTCTAGTACATGCAGCTCTTTTACTTACAGTTAACAAAGCCTATGAATCAATGGGAGGACTAAACTCACCAACTTCTCTTGTACTTATTGTAGGAGGACAGATAGGAATAATGATGATTGAAGGTTTGATTGTTTACATCCAGTCTCTAAGACTTCACCTATATGAGTTCTTTACAAAATGGTATAATGGCGGTTCTCAACCATTCAAACAATTAGTTCCAGAGATGGTTTACAATTCATATTCTTGGAAGAATAAAAAAGAGTAGAATTTTTAAAGATAATAAAAAATATTTTGGATAACAGAAAATATTAACGATTAATACCAAGTATGAATTAGTAATTTCATGTCAAAAGAATCCATAATAACTATAATTCCTGCACTTATTATGCTTAGTTTTGCCATTTTTGGATCGAGTGTAATTATTCCATAGTACATTCCTTTCATAATATCAAAAAACTCAATCTTATTTTAAGAATGAAATGAATTATTTTTCTACAGGTAAATCTAGTTTATTTCCCCATTCTCCCCAAGAACCTAGATAAACACGGACATTTTTAAAACCAAGTTTCTTTAATGCAAGAAAAGTGTTGGCAGCACGATACGCTCCTTGACAATAAGTTATGATTTCAGAGTTTTTTGGAATATCATATAATTTTGACAATTCCTCATTATTTTTAAAAGTTCCATCTTCATTTAGATTAAGATTCCAATCTATGTTTACTGCGTATGGAATATGTCCTGCTTGAGCTGCTCGAATTACACTTCCATTAAATTCTCCTTGTGACCTTGCATCAAGTATTTTGAGATGATTGAGATTATCATGTAGATATTCAAACCCAGTAATAATTTCCGAATTAATTTTTCCAAAAAATTTGCTAGGTTTGAAACCATTAAATTTTGTTTCAAGTGGAAGATTTTCTTGTCTCCATTTTTTCATTCCACCATCTAATATGGATACATCCGGATGTGAAAAATACATCAACATCCAAACACCTCTTGTGGCTAGCATGCCAGAAACTTCATCATAAAATATAACTTTTTTTTCTTGGGTAATTCCAACAAATGAAAAAAGCATTTCAGTTTGTCTATTAAAATTTTCAATTCCTTCCTTAGTTGTATCAATCCAATGATATGCAAACAAATCCAGATTTACAGCTCTTGGAATATGACCTTCAGAGTATTCC
>JBOGRE010000092.1:0-2950 GCA_050749345.1 Nitrosarchaeum sp.
AAGGAATCTTATCACTGAAAACATTCTCACAATTTCTGAATTTTCTAATTTTGTTTGCAACTCCAAAGGTGTTCCTGGGATAGGAACTAGTATGTTTATGGTGACTTCTTCAGGATAAAGTGTTGCTAATTCAAGTGCCAGTTCCAATCTTTGTTTTCTTGTTTCTCCTAATCCAATAATTCCACCTGTGCACAATTCTAATCCTGCATCACGTGCAATTTGTAGCGTTTTTAATCTGTCATCATATGTATGTGTAGTACAAATCTCTGAAAATTTTGATTTAGATGTTTCCAAATTATGATTGTATCTTCTCACATTAAGTTCTTTGAGTTTTTTTGCTTGTTCTGGTGTAAGAAATCCCAAACTACATTCTACGTTAATTCCCACTTTGTTGTTAATTTCTCTAATGATGTTGCAAACTTTCTCAAAATCTTTAGGAGATGGTGCTCTCCATGCTGCAACAAGACAATATGATTCTGCTCCTTCTTTCTTTGCTTTATTTGCTTTAATCACAACTTCTTCCGCTGTTGGTAGTTGATATGTTTCAATTCCAGTATCAAAAAATGCGGATTGACCACAAAATGAACAATCTTCACTGCATGCATTCTTTTTAATATTGTTTAATTGTTCTACATCTACCTTATTTCCATTGAAATCTCTAGTGATCTGATTTGCAGCTATGGCTAATTCTTTGACGTTTTCATCTGATACGTTAAACAGTTTTTCAGCATCATCACTTGATATCCCAATTCCTGAAAATACTTTTTCTTGACATTCTTTAATAAATTCCAATGTCACTCATGATATTTTTATATGAAATTCCATTAAAAAGATTAGTGGTATCAAAACTATCTTTTTGTGCGTAATGTTTCATATTTAATCTAACATCTACTGTTTTATTATGTGATGATGATTCAAGAAAGGGCAATCAAACCCAATATCTATTTGATTAATCTACACTACTTGATTTTGTGCTGATTTGATGGTAGATATTGTTCTATTTAGTAGTAAACCTAGCTCTTCTTCAGATATTGCTAATGGGGGTACAAGCATGACAATATTTCCCAACGTGCGAAGGTAGATCCCATGTTTTTTTCCTTCATCAAAGAAAATTTTATTTATTGATTTTTTAGGATGTATTGGTGTCTTGCTCTTTTTGTCTTTGACTAGTTCTATCCCCATAAGCATTCCCTTGTGTCTAATGTCTCCGACTATTTTTATTTCTGTTATTTTGTCATAATACTCTTCAAAAATTTTTGATGTTTTTTGAATTTTTTTGATCAAATTGTTTTTCTGATATAATTTTAGATTTTCATTTGCAACTGCAGCAGATAAGGGATTGCCAGTAAAGGTATGCCCATGAAACAGATGCTTCCAATCATTAAATTCTCCTAAAAATGAATCATATACTTTTTTGCTTGCCAAAGTAGCAGCCATTGTCAGGTACCCACCAGTTAGCATTTTTCCATATGCTACAATATCTGGAATACTTTTTTGTTCTGTATATTGTATCATTGAACCTAAACGTCCAAAACCTGTTGCTATTTCATCTAATACTAGTAACACATTATATTTTTTACATAGTTTGCTTATTTTTCTCTGAAATTCTTTAGGAAATATGTTCACTCCTCCTGCAACTTGTGCCCCACTCTCCATAACAAATGCTGCAATTTTGTCATCTTTGGAAAACTGTTTTTCAATTTTATCTATGCAAAAATTTTGATACTCAAAATAACTATAACCATTTGGAATTCTGTATTTGTTTGGTACTGAAACTTGTATTGTTGGAAATAATTGTTTTCTAAATCTGCCAAAAAATTCTGGAATGTAACCTACAGACATTGCACCAAATGTATCTCCATGATAACCGTTTTCTAATGCTGCAATCTTTGTTTTCTTTACCTCTCCGATATTATTCCAATATTGTAATGCTAATTTGAATGCAATTTCCATTGCAGAAGAACCGTTATCTGAATAAAACACTCTGTGCATTCCTGGTGATATTTTTACTAGTGTCTCTGCCAATTTTTCTGCAGGATTATTTGTTAAATTAAACATAGATGAGTGTTGGAGTTTTTTGCTTTGTTTTGTAATTGCGTTTACTAATTCAGGTTTGGAATGACCCCACACATTACACCACATTGATGCAACTCCATCCAACAGTCTATTTCCATCTGAATCTATGAGCCACATCCCTTTAGCCTTGACAATCTCATTAAATGAATCCCACTCACTCATCTGTGTATTTGGATGCCAAACGAAACTCTTCTTTTTCAAACCATCTTTGTAGTATTATTTGATCTTAATAATCAAACCGTATATCATGAGAGAAGTTTCTCGTCTTCTTACATTTGAAATAAAAATCTACTTTGACATTATTAATACGTCCAATTCCAATATGGTTTTTTATATTCAATATATCTATCCCATGTACTCATAAAAAAATAAACTTAATTAGATTCATCAAACTTACATCTTGTTCATAGTTTTCTTTAAACATCTAAACTTGTGTGTGCTTTTTTATCTATTTTTGTTCTGATTTATTTTTTTTAGAATCATCTGCACTATCTCTAACTTTTTTCATAATACAGTATTTACGTAAACTGTTCAATAATCCCATGTTTTTCTATATTTTATGTGGACTTAAAGCTTATGAACGTAGTCTTGAATACAAATAAGAAGAAATTCACATTATTGGATATGTGAAAGATTAATCAATTCAACATTTTAATTAATTATTGTTGAATTCGATCTTTGTCACAGGAACTGATACTGATGTGGGAAAAACATATGTCACTGCTGGCCTTGCTGTAACTCTTCGAAAGATGAAAATTGATGTAGGAGTAATGAAACCTTTTGCTGCAGGAATTGCACAAAAAACTGGATTCAAATCCGAAGATGTTGAAATTTTAGCAAATGCTGCGCAGGTAAATGATCCTGAAATGTTACT
>JBOGRE010000093.1:0-15130 GCA_050749345.1 Nitrosarchaeum sp.
AAAAAGAAATTGTATTAATTATTTATTGTATATGGGCTTTACAAGATCTGCAATATCAGCCCAAGATTTTGCAATTCGTTCAAACATATAGACAAGATCAAGTAGATCAATAGGAATTTGTTTTTTATTTCCTATTGTACTTCTAAGTTTAGAAAGATTTTCTTGATATTTTTTATGTAATGATATAGCTTCTATGGCTAAACGTCTATCAGGTTTAATGAATGCATCAATAAACTTTTCTGCAAGAACATTAAAATTTTTTACTACATCAAAAATTTTCTTCAAGTGTTCATTGGATAAGGTAGAATTATAAATAAAATTAGCAAGTTCTACTATTGTGTCACCTGCATTTTCTAAAAGATTAGCAGCTACTCTATAATCTAAAATATCAATATTTTCTAAATTAAATACATTAGCTAATCTTTTATCAACAAGTGTACTTCTGATTAAACGTACTAAAAGAAAATACTGTCTATTAACCTCAACATCTCTTTTTGATAATGTTTGTAAATTAGATTTATCGTTTAAAATTAATCCATTTGATACATCATCATACATTCCAAGTGCAATAGAACTCATTCTTTTTAGAATTTTTTCTGGATTTAGAGTTGTTGCATCTAAAAGAAACTGCATGTTAATATTTGAAGCATCTTCTTCAATAATCTCCATACCAACCAATCGTCTCATGGAGTTTCGAATTTGTTCTCTATCTTCACCAGGTATGATTGATTTTGAAGTAATTTGTATAATGTCATATCCTAAAAGATAAGCTCCAGTTATGTCTGCTACAATATTTTCGTCTTTAGGTAAGGGATACGAAATTACAAGTTCTTTTGTAGGACGTATCTCTTTGTTTGCAAAAATTGAGATGATGTCATATCCAGTTTCTAGCTCAACTTGTGTACCTTTATCTAGATTATTGGCAACTACCCATTCTTTAGGTAATGAAACTAGAATACTGCTACCAATCCTTTGCAAGCGTCGAATGAATTTAGTCAATTTATACTAATTTAATTAATTTAAGCCATATTCTTATATTTTATGTAAAATTTATACTGAAATCAATGGAAGCAACTGCATTTTGTCCTGCACATATTACAGGTTTTTTCAAAGCTTACTTAGAGAACGATAATCAAAAAAATCCTGAAAAATTAGGTTCCATGGGAGCAGGGTTTTCAATTAGAGAAGGAGTTACTACCCACATCAATATTTTACCTAAAATCAATCAAAAATCTAACTTTAAAATTACTGTCATAGGGTATCAATCAGATAAGACAGATGTTTCAGAATATGTGTTAAATGAATTTTTTAAATTGGGAAATTTTAAAAACATATTTTTTGATATTCAACATAAGATCACGGTACCAGTTGGATATGGTTTAGGTTCTAGTAGTGCTGTTGCATTGTCATTATCATATGCACTAGATCATGTTCTTAAAACAGGATTAGATCAAACAGTTATTGGTCAAATTGCACATAATGCCGAGATAAATTGTAAGACAGGATTAGGTGATGTTTTAGCATCATATCATGGTGGTTTTGAAATAAGAGTGAAACCAGGAGCACCAGGAATAGGTCAAGTAGAAAAAATCAACATGAATGATATTTCCATAATTATGATTTGTTTTTCACCAATTTCAACAAATAAGTTCATCAAAGAACGTCTTTCTCAAATTAATGGTCTTGGTGGAAAAATGGTAAACAGATTATTAGAATCAAAGAATTATGAGCATTTTCAGGATATGTCTTTGGAATTTGCAAAATATATTCAAGTGATGACTTTGAGAATGGAAAATTTAATTCAAGAATTATCTTCTAATGGAATAAAATGTGGTGTTGCACTCTTTGGCGAAACTGTATTTACAATGATACCAAAAGAAAAAGAAAATTATGTTCTACAAATTTTAGAAAAATATACTGAAGGAATAATCATAAGATCAGAATTAGATAATCAAGGAGCAAGAATTCTCACTAATTAATTAAATACAAATGTCTTTAATTCCAAAATCTCATCCTAGGGCAAAGTCTCTTTTAATTAGAGAAAAACTTGTTACTGGATTTGATCAGGGATTAGTAGCTAAAGAAGGTCTTTTAGCACATGGTAGAGGAGAAGCTTTTGATTATTTACTTGGTGAAAAAACAAGGAAAACTGCAAAATTAGCAATTAGGGCAGCTGCTGCACAAATTCTTTTGGCAGATTTACCTGTAATCTCTGTCAATGGCAATATAGCTGCATTATGTCCAAAAGAAATAGTCAGGCTTGCCAATACATCAAAAGCAAAAATTGAAGTAAACCTATTTTATGCTAATGAGAAACGAAAACAGAATATCATAAAGATTCTGAAAAAGAGTGGTGCGAAAGAGATTTTAGGTACAAATCGCAATTCATCAACTACATTACCAGGATTAGATTCAGCAAGAAGAATCGTTGATAAGAATGGGATTTTTGTAGCGGATGTCATTATTGTTCCATTAGAAGATGGTGATAGAACTATTGCATTAAGAAAGATTGGAAAAACAATCATAACATTTGATCTAAATCCACTTTCAAGAACTGCACAAACTGCCAATATAACAATAGTAGATAATATTACACGAGCAATAGATTTGTTAACGATAACATGTGAAAAATTATCAAATAAGAATAAGAAAATACTTGAAAAAATTGTTAAGGATTTTGATAACAAAAAAAATCTCTCAGATAATATTATTGAAATTAGAGATAATCTAACTAGGAGACTACATAATGCATAAATCAGTTTATGATATTATTAAAATGAAAAAAGATAGAAAAAAGATCTCAGCAATTACAAGTTATGATTATACACTTGCGTCATTATGTGATAAATCTGGAATAGACATACTACTTGTTGGAGATAGTGCAGGAATGGTAATGCTTGGTTATGAAAATACTATCTCTGTAACAATGGATCAAATGTGTATATTTACAGAGGCAGTTAGTAGAGCAAGAAAAAATGCTTTATTGGTTGCAGATTTACCATTTATGTCATATCAAGCAAGTATTGAAGATGCAATAAAAAATTCAGGGAGGTTAATAAAAGCAGGAGCTGATGCAGTAAAACTTGAAGGTGGAATTTCTATGTCAGAAACAATCAGTGCAATTGTAAGTGTTGGAATTCCAGTAATGGGTCATATTGGTTTACAACCCCAAACAACAATGTTATCAGAAGGATACAAAGTACAAGGTAAAATAAAAGATACTGCAATAAAATTGATTGAAGATGCAAAAGAGCTTGAAGAAGTAGGTGTATTCAGTATTGTATTAGAAATGATAAGTAACGAAGTTGCGCAAATAATTTCTGAAACCGTTAGTGTACCTACTATTGGAATTGGTTCAGGTGTTGGTTGTAACGGTCAGATATTAGTTGTACAAGATTTGTTGGGTATGTTTGAAAAAATCAAACCGAAATTTGCAAAAAGATACTTGAATTTATCGGAGGATATTGTAAAAGCACTTGAAAATTATAAAAAGGATGTAGAATCAGGCGTGTTTCCTGCTCAAGAAAATTGGTTTTCAATGGATGATGATGAATTTAAAAAATTACGAGAACAAATTGGCAGTTAAAAAGAAAATCATCAGAAAAAATAATCATCCTTCATTAGATATTGTAGGTTCTTATGGTGTTGAACTCTCTGAGAAAAAAATTGTTCTTTGTGTTGCAGGAAGTGTTGCAGCATACAAAGCAATTGAATTAGCAAGATTATTAATGAGACATGGTGCTGATGTTACATGTGTCACAAGTGATGCAGCCACAAAATTAATACAGTCAGATTATTTTAAGTGGGCAACTGGGAATGATGTCATAACAAAATTAACAGGAGAATTAGAACATATTAGATTAGCAGACTATAATCAATCAGATCTTATCATAGTATATCCAGCTACTGCAAATACACTTGGAAAATTAGCTAATGGCATTGATGATACACCAATATCAACAATTCTTACAGTGGGATTTGGATCAAAGATTCCAATTTTGATGTGTCTTGCTATGCATGCATCCATGTATGATAATGCAGCTGTAAAAAAGAACATGGAATTTTTAAAAAATAAAATTGAATTTCTAATGCCACAAATGATTGAAGGAAAAGCAAAAGCATCTGAACCAGAAGATGTGTTAGAATATGTATTAAGAAAATTTGGATTTTCATTTATTTTAAAAAATAAAAAAGTGTTAATGACTGCAGGACCAACAATTGAATATATTGATCCTATTCGTATAATTACAAATCAAAGTTCAGGAAAAACGGGTGTATTATTAGCTTTGGAATTAATTTCATCAGGAGCTAAAGTCACTTTAGTTTATGGTCCTGGAATTGAAAAACCACCGAAGGGTGCAAAAGTAATTAGAGTTTCTACAAGTAAAGAAATGCTTGATGCTGTGAAAAAAGAGATGAGCAAAGAATTTGACATAGTAATAATGGCAGCTGCCGTATCAGATTATACTCCTGAGAATCCTAGTAAAAATAAAATAAAAAGCACCAAAAATAAAATAAAAATTAGCTTCAGAAAGGTACCAAAAATCATTGATCAGGTTAAAAAATATCAAAAAAATATTTTTTTGGTTGGTTTCAAGGCAGAAGTAAATATTTCAAAAAATGAATTGATCATACTAGCTAAGAAAAAAATGAATGAATCAGCTGCAAATATGATCATCGCAAACGATATAGGTTCAATTAGATATAGAAAAAATCCTGAAAGTAATGAGGTGTTAATTATAGATCCGCATAAAGTAATTTCTTCAGGATGGATAAAAAAAGATAAAATTGCCAAGTTTATTAGAAAAGAAATAGAACTGCGATTAAAAACTTAAAATGAAAAAATCGGAAATTAGAAAACTTATTATCGAATATAAAGAAATTAAATTAAAGATAAAAAAAGTAAAAAATAAAAAAATATCTGAAAAACTAGGAGAAATTGAACATAAATATTTTCATGAAACAGGAAGAACTATTCAATCTGATTTAAAATAGATTACATAAAATACATCAGGATTTAACAAAGAAATATTGGAATTCAATCATATGAAATATAAGCAAAGTAATATGAAAATATGGAATGAAATAGCACCACGATATCATAAGAAATGGGCAAGTGTGAATGAAGGTCCATTTCAGAGTACTTCCAAGTTAGTTCAGCTAGTTAATGTAAGTAAAGGTAATAGTATTTTAGATCTTGCATGCGGTACAGGAGTAGTTACAAAAAAAATTAGAGATAAAATTGGAAATTCAGGATATGTTGTTGGAGCAGATACTTCAGTTGCTGCAATTAAAATTGCAAAGAAATGGAATGGATTAAAATCCAATTTGGATTTTATAAATATCGATGCTGAAAAATTTAGTTTTTCTCACAAGTTCGATATTGTAACATGTCAGTATGCATTATTCTTTTTTCCTAATGCACGGAAAGCATTGAAAAATATTAGAAATAGCCTCAAAAAAACAGGAACACTTGGAATATCTGTTCATGGACAAAAGGATAAAGTTCCATTTTTTAGTAATATTTTAGATGCAATAATAGAGTTTATTCCAGATTATATACCATCTGGTTCACCTAATATGGATAGATTTGGAACAAAAAATGCGTTAGAAAATGAAGTTAGAAAAGCAGGGTTCTCAAAAATTTCAATAAAGGATTTTACTTTTAATTATAGTCCAGGAAAATTTGATAATTATTGGGAAAATTATCTAAAATACATTGCCAAACCACTCAAAGAGAAATTAAATTTGTTAGACGTATGTAAAAGAAAAGAATTGAAACAAGCAATCAAGCAAAATACTATTCCATATACTAAAAAAAATGGATTGATTATATTTCCTTGGCAAGTTTTAATTTTAACTGCAAAATACTGAGGTGTAACAAGGGAACAAAAATGAGCAAAGATACTAAAAAGAAAGAAGAAAAACCAAAAAAATCTGATTTTAAGGTATTTCTAAAGAAAAGGGCTCCAATTTATTTAGGTATAATAGCAATATTTGTGATTTTTGTAATTCCAGAATTAACAAAAAGTGA
This sequence comes from Nitrosarchaeum sp., assembly GCA_050749345.1. Taxonomy (GTDB): domain Archaea; phylum Thermoproteota; class Nitrososphaeria; order Nitrososphaerales; family Nitrosopumilaceae; genus Nitrosarchaeum. Next base: position 6,035 of record JBOGRE010000093.1, read on the forward strand.
TTTGCAAAGTAGTTTTCCAGATAATTTAACAAATGATCAAAAACAAATTGTAGAAATTTTAATGTCATATAATGGTCCAAATGAAAAAGGATTAACTGTAGTGAATGCTATAATTGAACAAATTGCAGAAGAATATCCCGATGAAAAAATATACGATAATAAAAAGACAAAAGTAGATCTTGTTGTTTCTAGTGTAGATGAATCTACTGAAAAAAGATACAGAGTAGTTTTGACATTTGAATCTTACAAAGGAAAATTAGAATATGTTTGGAGTGTAAATCCAGATACAAAAAAAATTAAGGCTGAAAATTCAAATGCAAAACACATAATCGATCTTGTAAACTATTCTGATTAAAATCAGATAGTAATTAGATCTTTTGTGAATTTATGTAAAATAATTGGATGGTCTTTTACAATTAAAGAATCTTCAATTCTAACTCCAAATTTGTTTGGTATGTATATTCCAGGTTCTACTGTAATTGCCATGTTTTCTTTTAATTTGGTGTCACTTCTATATGAGATAGTAGGTAACTCGTGAACTTCAAGTCCTATACCATGACCTGTTGAATGAATAAAATATTTTCCATAGTTTTGTTCTTCGATGTATTTTCTACATGCAAAATCTACATCTTTACAATCTATATTTGGTTTAACAGCTTCTAATCCAAGTTTTTGCGATTCTTTTACAATTTCATAGACTTGCTTTTCTTGAGGAGATATTTTTCCAATTGCAAATGTTCTGGTTGCATCTGAGACATATCCTCTATATCTTAATGTAAGATCAACAACTACAAGATCTCCTTTTTTAAATTTTCTATCAGTTACTTGTGCATGTGGTAAAGATCCATTTGATCCTCCAGCTATAATTAAAGGATTAAGAGTAGATTTGTATCCAGTATCAAACATTTTTTGCTCCATTGCATATGACATCAAGATTGTTTGTAGTTCAGATTCTTTTTGACTTATTTTCATTTTTTTATGACAAATATCATACATTTCATCAATTATTTTTGAAGCCTTTTTTAGAATTCTGATCTCTTTTTTATCTTTGATTATACGAGAATTGTAAAATGGTTCAGTAGATGATTTTATTGAAGGAATAGATTTTTTGAGAGTTGTTATTATAGAATAATTTTGGCAATCAGTGCAAACTTTCTTTTTTTTGATTTTATTAGTTAATGAAGAAATTAAACCCATACCTCGTTCGGCTGTAATTATATCACAGTTTTCAGATTCTTCTTTAACACGTTCAACTTCAAGTTCAGGAGCAATTACGGTAGTTTTTCCTCCTTTTTCCAACATTCCAATAGCTTCACCCCAGAATCCAGTCATATAGAATAAATTTTCAGGCTCAAATGTGACTAGTGTATCACAGTCGATCTTTTGAGCGAATTTGAGAAGATTTTTTCTTCGTTCCTTCACAAAAAAATATCATATCGTTTCTCAATTTATGTATGATGTAAAGTTTGTATATTGGAATTTTGATTTTGATTATTATGACAGAAGAAAAAAAGAAAGTAGTTGCTCTACTATCTGGCGGTTTAGATAGTCAACTTGCAGTAAGAATGATGCAAGAGCAAGGCTTTGAAGTTTCTGCTGTTGCAATAAAGACTCCTTTTTGTGATTTTGATTGTGGTAGAGGTTGTGGTTTTGAAATTAGAGAAAGAGCTGACGATCTTAATGTAAATCTAAAAACAGTATATCTTGGTGACGAATACATTGAGATGTTAAAACATCCAAAATATGGAATTGGTTCTGGATTTAATCCATGTATAGATTGTAGAGCTATGATGTTTACTGCTGCAAAAAAACACATGGATGAAATTGGGGCTGAATTTATAATTTCAGGAGAAGTATTGGGACAAAGACCAATGAGTCAGCATGGTCCTGCATTAAGAACTATTGAAAAAGCATCAGGTCTTGTAGGAAAAATTGTTAGACCATTATCTGCAGCATTACTTCCAGAAACAGATCCTGAAAAAAATGGACTGATTAAAAGAGAAAATCTTGGAATGATTAAAGGAAGAACTAGAAGAACACAACTAGATATGGCAAAAAAATATGGAATTGAAAATCCACCAAATGCAGGTGGTGGATGTCTTTTGACTGATCCAGCATTTGGATTGCGTGCAAAAGATTTGTTTGCACATACTGAAACTCCTACAATAAATGATATTGATTTGTTAAAGATTGGAAGACATTTTAGATTAGATGAACAAACTAAATTTGTTGTTGGAAGAAATAAAGATGAAAACGAAATGATAAAGGCAATTGCATTACCAGGAGATATTTTATTTCAGGCTCGTGATCATATGGGACCAGTTTCAATTTTACGTGGAAAAAATACAGACGCATATGTAAAATTTGCATCTTCTATTACCTTAAGATATTCAGATGCACCAAAAGGAGAACAAGCATCAGTTATTATCAATAAGAATAACACAAAAGAAGAAATTATTGCACAACATGCTGAAGAAGAATCCTACATTAAATTTAGAATTTAGGCATGAAATTTTTTTAAAATTAGTTAAAACTAAGGAAGAGTTTTTGAAGGAGTAGATCGCATTTTCCTCAAGGATGCAAAAACAAGAAAATCCCACCTATTTGAAAGCCATTACTATACGAGATATTAGTGATATTCATTCAATAAAAGAAGACATCAAAAAAGAAATGATTTTAATTCTCAGAGTCACACCATTGGCTCAAAAAGATGTAGAACAACTTCGAAAAGTAGTTGAAGAATTGTATTCTATTGCAAAAACTGAAGGAGCAGACATTGCAAGATTAGGTGAAGAAAGAATTATTGTAGCACCGTCAAGTATCAAAATCTGGAAACCAGAATATGATCTAAAATAGTTTTATTGCTTCTTGAACTTGAGGGTAATGAGCAGGAACTCTAAACATTCTTCTGATATTCATTGCCAAGTTTTCTGATTTTCTTCGTTCTCCGTGATTTACAAGTACTCTACGAAGTTTTGGTCTAAGTCTTTGAACAAAAGACATTAGTTGGTTATAATCACTGTGTCCACTAAATCCATCAAGTTTTTCAACGCTGCAATTTATTGTAACAACTTCAACTTTTCCTTCTTTACCTAACATAGTAACTTGTTTTGAACCATCCAAAACTCTTCTTCCCATAGTTCCATTAACCTGATATGAAACAAACAAGACCTTGTTCTTTTTATCAGGTGCAATATTTTTGAAATATTCTAAAACAGGCCCACCTTCTAACATTCCAGATGTTGCTAAAATAATGCAGGGAGAATTATCTCTCATTGGTTCTTCTCTTGCATCAGCGTGTTCAATATTTGTAAAGTATTCTGAATCAAATGGATTATCATCAGTTTCCAAGATTTTTTGTTTTAGTTCTCTAGCTAGGTATTCAGGATATGCTTCATGAATTGCTGAAGCTTCTGAAATCATACCTTCTGTAAAAACAGGTGCTTCAACCATTTCACCAGATTTCATGTAATGATCAATTACCATCATAATTTCTTGAGCACGGCCAACTGCAGGAATAGGAATGAGAACTTTCCCCCCATCAGTAAGAGTGTTATTTACTGCATTAATGAAAGCAGACTCTACTTCTTGTCTAGTTGGTTGAATGTCTTCTTTTGCACCATATGTACTTTCAATCAGTAAAGTTTCTACCCTAGGAAAATTCCAACTTGCTGCTTCAAACAAAATACTTTTTCCAAACTTAATATCACCAGAATAAACAAAATTATGATCACCATTTCCAATGTGAAAATGACATAGAGCAGAGCCCAGAATATGACCTGCGTTTGCAAGAACCAATTTAATGTCAGGAGAAATGTCTGTAACAGTACCATATGGTAGAGTTATTGCCTGTTTCATGATTTGTTTCACATCTCTTTCTGAATATATCGGTGTTCTACCTTGTGCAGCAGCTACTTTGATTGCATCTAATTGAATAAGATTCATCATAGGTAGTGTTGGCTCAGTACAATAGATTGGTCCCTTGTAACCAAATTTGCATAAGGCAGGTAAGAATCCCGTGTGATCTAAATGTGCATGACCAATCACTATTGCATCAAGCTCATCTAATGTAATATCAAGAAAATCTAATCGAGGAAATGAATCCATTGGATGCTTTGCACCAGGATTAATTCCACAATCTACTAGAATTTTACTTTCAGGAGTAGATAACAACATACAAGATCTTCCTACTTGGCTAAATCCGCCGAGAGTTATGAGAGATACTTCAGATTTTTGTGCTAGTCGAGGTCTAAATATCTCATCCCCAATTTGTTTGAATTGCTTACTTCGTTCAGCAGATGTGAGTTTGAGATTTGCATTTATTGTTTGAATAGTACGTGATGGTATGGTAGTGGCTTTTCTTATATGTAATTTCCAGCCTATTTTTTCAGTTATTTCAGCATGATTGAATTCTTTTGCATCTCTTTGTAGTAACCAAGGTCTTTTAGCTTCAATTGAGACTTCACCTGTAGCAGTATCAAAAAATGCTCCTTGAAAATTTGCATCTTTTGGAATACATTCTGCTAGAATTTTTCTTGCATCCTCTTCTGATTTCCGGATAGATTCATCGGTTCTTACAACAATTCTTTTTTTTATTATATTAACAAGATTTGAAATGGTTTCATTATTTTCCATCAGATAACGTGGTGCATTTGTATACAGAGCAATCCTTGGTCCTTCATATTCTATTTTTGTTACCTTAGCTTCTTTGGGTATACTTTGCAGTATGGTGGCCATCATATTTTGGCTAGGAGGTAATTCTTTTTGTTGCTGTTTTCTTTGCATTAAATCACTAAAGTTCGATGACTGCTTTCTTTTGTTCATCGGTCAATAGACGGAATCCATCTTTATCCATAACTGCGATGTTAATTCCATCGCCAGTACCAATGTTTCTAACTATTGCTGCTTTTACTGCTCTTAGAGCAATTTTTTTTACTTCTTCTATTGTTAGATTAGGTCTATATTCTTCTTCTAACAAACCATATGCTACAGGAGAACCGCTACCTGTTGTCACGTAAGATTTTGCTTCAACTGAACCAAACATGTCGATATTAAATAATGCAGGCCCATTTGCATCATAACCACCAACGAGAATATCTGCCATAAAGGGATAACCTCGATTTTGATGAAATATGAGAGAGCAAAGTCGAGCTAATGAATGAATTGAAATTGGTTCTTGTTTTTCTACTCTGTGAAGATTTGAATGATAACGAAGGATATCGACGATGTTTTGTGCATCAGCTACTCCACCAGCTAAAGTTAAGCCTGCGTGTTCATCAATTTTTTGAATCTTCATAGTGTTATTGTTTGCAATAAAATATCCAGCACTAGCTCTCATATCGGCACATAATATGACACCGTCTTTAGCCTTGATACCTACAGTGGTAGTCCCATGCAGAATTTTTTCTTCAACGTTATTTGACAAAATACACCTATTAGAGATAATAAGAAATGCATAACACCCTTTTAAATAACTTTTTGTTCCATTGAAATGATAAATAATGACAAAAAGTCATGATCGCATGCAATCACATACGATGGAATTACCTAGGCTCATTGAGATTGGGGAGAAAAACATAGGTGATTTTGGAAGATTTGTAAATTCCCTCAATAAACCGAGGAGAATTTCGTTGATTAGTGGAACAAATGTAAAGAAGATTATTAAGAGAAAAATTGAAGATTCACTAAAATTTAATAAAATAAAATTTGTTTGGCACACGTCTGGTGACAATACAATTACAGCTATTAATCAGATTCAAAAAGATGTAAAAAAAGATCAAAGTAGTATGATTGTAGGTATTGGAGGAGGTCGTTCTGTAGATACTGCCAAAATGATCGCATACAATCTTGGCAAACCATTTGTTAGTATGCCAACAGCTGCATCACATGACGGAATGGCAAGTCCATTTGTTTCTGTGGTTAGTGATAAACCACATTCGATTGTTGCATCTGCACCATTAGGAGTTTTTGTAGATATTGATATTATACGTAAAGCACCTGCAAAACTTTTAGCAAGTGGTTGTGGAGATCTTATTGCAAATATTATAGCGGTTAAAGATTGGCAATTAGGACATGAAAAAACCGGTGAATATTATGGCAGATATTCTGCAGATTTGGCGTTAATGAGTGCAAAAATAGTTATGGAAAATTCAAGTTATTATGCTAAGAATGGACTTGATGCAAGGATAATTGTTGAAGCATTGATTAGCGCAGGAGTAGCATCGTGTATTGCGGGTAGTAGCAGACCATGTTCAGGAGCAGAACATCTTTTTTCACATGCTTTAGATAAGATTGCACCAGGAAGGGGACTTCATGGAGAAAAATGTGGTATTGGATCTATTATGATGGCTAAGTTACAAGGTCAAGATTGGAAAAAAATTGCAAAAACTTTGAAAGATGTTGGTGCACCTACTTCAGCTAAACAAGTTGGTTTAAAATCAGATGAAGTTGTCACTGCTCTTATGATTGCACAAGAATTGAGACCTGAAAGATATACTATTTTAAAAGAAATTGAGATGACAGAGAGAAAAGCATTGAATCTTGCAAAGACTACAAATGTAATTTAACTTAAACTGTTTTTGGTTCAGGTATTTTTTCTTCTTGTGTTTCAGTTTTCTTTGTCTGAGTTTGTTTATTTAGATGTGTTTCAATAAAGTTTACTTTCTCTAAAGATGGAACAAACTTAAAAATATCTAATTGAATGAAATGTTTCATTATTTGAAGTCCATCTACTCTAAATATCTCTTCAGGCATTGTAATACTTACTTCTTTATCCTTTAATTCAAATGTAATCTTAGAATTTTCTAATGGTAATCTATTTTTCAGAATTCCATCTACTTTATCATTTGGAGAATCAAGTGATTTTACTACATTAACATCATAAAGAATTGTTTTACCTGCATATCTGTGGTTGTAGTCAATTTGGACTCTTCCTGAGCCAATAAATCTGATAATTCCTCTTTTATTATCAACTTCAATGGTATCTCCTACAGAAACTTTTTCTGCATCTTCACCTAGTTTTCTAATAGGAATCATTCTAACTTTACCAGAGTCTCTTTCACCAAATCCCTTGTCTGGTGTGACCTCAACTGTAAGTTTGTCTCCAACGGTTGTTTTAGCTAGTGCTTCATCTAATCCTTTAAGAACAGGATATGACACTTCACCGATTGAAACAAGTTTTGGTTGATATTTTACATTTGGTTCATGAATAGAATGTTTTTTTGCATCTTCTTCAATAGTGGTATCAAAAATCTCGTCACTATCTTTAACTTTAGCAGTATAATCAATTAGTATCAATGAACCTTTATTGATAGTCAATGTGATCGGTCTCGAATTTCCTTATATTAAGTTAACATGGATTAGAGAGCTTTGAGTTTTTCTTCTGCTATTTTGAGACCTGCTTGTGCATCTGTATCATATCCCATCATAGCTAATGTTGATGAAATTGCAGAGACTGTTCTCATTACATGATATTTGTTAACTTCGCCCATACATCCAACTCTGAATACTTTACCTTTAAGATTTCCAAATCCTCCAGCTACCAACACTTTGAATTTTTCAGCTAATGTGTCTCTAAAAGTTTTGTCTTCTAAACCATTCAGATAGTTTAATGCAATAATTGAGATTGAACGATCTTCTTTTTTTGCAAATGGTGTAAGACCGATTGCACTTAAACTAGAATATAGAGCATCAGAACAAACCTTGTGACGTTTGAATACATTTTCAAGTCCTTCCTCTAACATAATTGTTAATGCTTCTCTGTATGCATAAAGTAAAGGTAATGCGGGAGTAAATGGAGTATGTTTAGATTCTTCATAATATTTGAAATATCTTGCTAAGTTGAAGTACATTGTTGTTGGTTGATTTGCAATCATGTATTTTTTGGCTTTAGGACTTATAGATATTGGAGAAATTCCAGGAGGTGCAGCAATTGCTTTTTGTGCTCCCGTCATACACACGTCAATGTTCCATTTGTCAACTGGAAGGTTAACACCTCCAAGTAGAGAAACAGAATCTACAACATACATTGCATCATTACGTGATGTTAAATCAGATATTCTATCAAGATAATTCACCATTGTTCCAGTAGAGGTTTCATTGTGAACGACGTAGAATGCTTTAACATCTTTATTATTATCAAATGCTTCTTTTATTTGATCAAAAGTTGCATTTTCTCCAGGAAGAGTTTGAAGTTTTACTACGTGAGCTCCTTGAGCTTCAATTAATTCTGCAAGTCTACTACTAAATTCTCCATTAACAGGAATTATGATTTTATCACCTTTTTTTACAATATTTACTACACTTGCTTCAACTGCTCCAGTTCCTGATGCAGATAATGCCACAATATCGTTTTGTGTTTGAAAAACCTGTTGTGTTTTTTCAACTATATCTGTGTATAATTCAACAAAATCATCACTTCTGTGATTAATTATTGGAGCAAGCATTGCTCTCATAACTCTATTAGGTACATTTGTAGGTCCAGGAAGCATTGATAAATATTCCAATTTCTATCTCAACACAAGTTTCTCATGGGGTTTATTTATAATTAGAGATTTTTCAAACGTTGTTTGGCACTAGTTCTATACAAAAAAATTTTTGTTCCTTCAGGTACAAGATCCTCCCATTTTTGATCGCTTATTATCATGTCTCGAATATTTGTTCCAGAAAGAACATCTCTTTTAACAAATGGTATTGGTAGAACTTCAACATCGCGTTTTGAATAAAGATGTCTGGTTAACTCATCATTAGTGAAGACTGTATCAAATTTTGGAATTAGTGTATCAATCAATTCAATCCATTTTATGTGATTTTCTAAATCTGGAATAAAATAGATTTGAATTCTTTGTTTCATAGATTCATCAATTGAGGATAGAATCATTTCCTTTCGTTCTTCAGCTGAAAAAGGGTTGTTTTTTTGTAAGGGCTTATTGGAGCTACCTAAGCCTATCCATAATTTATCAACTTTGGATAACGCAAAATGTAAAGCATCTAAATGGCCTAAGTGAAATGGTTGAAATCTTCCTATTAGCAATCCATCCATACAAAATTATTAGATAATTTCTTTTTAAAAAACTATCATAAAGTGCTCTATAAGAG
>JBOGRE010000094.1:0-3732 GCA_050749345.1 Nitrosarchaeum sp.
AGAGAAGCTATGATACTTTCTAAAACAAAAAATATTGCAATACTTGGAACAAGTTCTGTAATTAAAAATAAAAGTTTATCAAGTTATATAAAAAAATTTAATTTCTCAAAAGACAAAAAAATTTACAAAATAAATTCATCTGTGCTAGTAGAGCTCGTAGAATCAAATAAATTTATCACAGATAAAATATATTGTAGAAAAATTATCAGAAAAATTCTTGGTAATGTTTTCGAAAATAAGATAGATGTAGCTATTTTATCAAGTACACACTTATCATTTTTAAAATCATTGCTAAATTTAGAATTTTCACAGATAAGATTTGTTGATCCTGCAAACATTGTAGCAGGCAAAGTTTTTAAATATATTAAAAATGAATCAAATAAAAATACAATTAAAATTTTTACATCTGGAAATGTAAAACTTTTTGAAAAAAACCTATATAAACTTGGAATAAAAAATAAAGTAAATTTTCTGTCTACCTAACTTTTGCCTTTCTGTATCCATGACTAAATTTCTTATCATATAGTTTTGAATACTCATAAGTTTTTGAATCTATAACATTACTAATAATTATGATTGCAGTTCGTGTTATTTTTTCATCTCTGACTTTTTTTACAATATCATCAAGTGTACCTTTAATAATTTTTTGATCATCCCAACTTGCTTTATACACTACAGCAACAGGTGTAGATTTTTTGTATCCACCAGCAACAACTTCTTTTACAATATTAGATAGTAGATGGATACTGAGATAAAAAATTAAAGTTGCTTTGTGTTTTGCAAGCTCAGAAATTTTTTCCCGTTTTGGAACCTTTGTTCTTGACTCTGCTCTTGTTATAATAATGGTTTGAGTTACACCTGGAAGTGTAAGTTGAGTTCCAAGTGCTGCAGCTGAGGCTAAAAATGCAGTAATGCCAGGAACAACTATTGATTCAATGCCTTTTTTTTCTAGATTATCTATTTGCTCTTTAATTGCTCCATAAATTGATGGATCACCATCGTGTAATCTTACAATTATTTTGTCACTCTTTGCGTTTTTGTAAAGCAGATCAAAGATTTCTTCTCTTATCAAACCAGCCGCATCATGCAGCTCACCTTTTTTGCATAATTTTAGAATCGGTGGTGGAATTAAAGATCCTGAATAAACTACAACATCTGCTTTTTGAATTAATTTTTTGGCTTTAATTGTAATTAGTTCTGGATCGCCTGGACCGCATCCTACAAAGTAAACTTTAGACACGCTTTACCACCAAGATTGAAAAATATTTTGTAGTCAGTGTTCCATCATTTACTTCTCCTAGTGTCAGTTTTCTGATAATTTCATTTTCTGTTCCAAGATCTTGTCCAATTGCAAAAATGGAATCATCAGGAAAGCCAGCTTCTTTTAGCAAGTCAATTACTTTATCAAAATATCTACCATCTTTTAAAAAAACCATCGTTTCGGAATTTTTTGCAATTTCCTTTACCGAACTCAAATCATAACATGATGGAATTATTGCAACTTTTTCTGCTCCTTCTGCAATACTTACACCGACTTTAGCTGCAAAAGTAAACATAGAAACAATTCCTGGAATTACACTGATTTTAATTTCCGGATGATTTAGTTCAATATCTTTATGCATGTAAATCCAAGTGCTGTATAGATATGGATCACCTATTGTAAGATAGACAACGTTTTTTCCTGTTAAAACTTTTTCAGCCATAATTTTTGCATTTTTTTTCCATGTTGCTTCAAGAATGTCTTTATCTTTTGTCATTGGAAAGATCAATTTTATGATCTCTTGGTTTTTTGATTTGTCAATTAGTGAAGACACAATAGAAAATGCAATACTTGGTCTGTCTTCACTTGAAGTAGGGCACATTATAGTATCAGCATTTTGAATTGCTTTGGTAGCCTTTATTGTAAGCAGTTCAGGATCGCCAGGACCAACTCCTATTCCAATTAATTCAGGCATGAAAAATATGTTTTTGTTCCCAATTAAAAATCTAGATTAGATTTTTGTTGCAGAGATTATCGTAACTGGATTTCTAGCAAGCATCATGGTACCCTTTGAGGTCTTTCTGCTCTTAGAGATAGTTACTAGAGTAATATCTACTGAATCAAATTGTAATTTCTCAAGAACTTGCAAGACAGAGTATAAAGTCTCAATTAAGATTATTCCAATAACAATTCTTCCTCCAGTTTTGAGTTTATCCTGACATATCTTGACAATTTCTTCTGTATCACCTCCAGTTCCTCCAATAAATATGGCATCAGCTTGAACAAGTTCTGAGATCTTGTCTTTTGCATTGCCAAATATTACAGAAATATTTGTTACTTTAAATTTTTCAATATTTTTTTTTGTTAATTCAATTGCATTAACATCATAGTCTATTGCGATTACTTTACCTGATTCAACTTGAATTGCAGCTTCGATAGATATTGAACCGCTTCCACATCCAATATCATATACTGTGTATCCTGGACAAAGTCTTGCTTTACTAATTTGTATAACTCGTACTTCTTCTTTTGTTATAGGTACATTCTCAGAACGCTCAAAAGCATCATCTGGAATTCCAGGTGTTTTATAATTCCACATAAGCCAAGATCAACATTTGTTATGATAGTGGAGAAGGAATACCAGTTGGAACAGTACCGGCGTGTACTATAGTATATGTCAGAATCCAGATAAACAAATATAGAAAAATATAACTTCCAATACCTTGTGTTACAATCTTTTTTCTATCAGATGATGGTAATTGCATCTTCATTGATTTTGCAATAAATATAGTTACGATAAACATAATGATCATAAATATAATTGATGCCCATCTTCTTTCTTCTCCCTGAATATCTTCAAAGAGAAAAGTTGCAAGAGTACCAGCAATTACTGCAAAGCCAATCCTTAACCAAAACAGTTTGTCTAATTTTTTGTCTTTTTCACTTTTTCCGTCTTGATTTACTATAGGTTCTGAAGTTTCAGAACTAGATTCTGTCTCTGGAATTTCATTATTTACCTCTTTAATTGACTCTTTTGAAGAATCTTCAGGATCTGGAGTTGGTTCAGATTTCTTTTTTTTGAATTTTGCCAAGTAAATTTCTAGGTTGACTCCACTTAGCCTTGTTTAAAATCTTTGGTCACAAAATGAGCATAAAATAGAGTAAGAGTATAATTTCGGATACGAGATAGATTGTTGTGACTCTTGCAGGAATAGAACTTCGTTATTTAGTGAATCAAATTTCAGAGACAGCACAGGACTACTATGTAAGTAACATTTATGGTGTGACAAAAGACAGCATATTATTCAAACTTCACCATACTGAAAAACCAGATATCTTTATGATGATATCTACGTCGGGTGTTTGGTTAACATCTGTAAAAATTGAGCAAATGGAACCAAACAAATTACTAAAAAGATTACGAAGTGATCTGTTACGATTAAAACTAAAAAAAGTAGAACAGATTGCATCAGAAAGAATTGCGTATTTTACTTTTGCTGGATTTGACAAGGAATTTGTAATTGTTGGTGAATTTTTTGGTGATGGAAATATTTTGCTCTGCAATAACGAGATGAAGATTCTTGCATTACAGCATTCTATTGATGTAAGACACAGGAAACTTGGCGTGGGTTTAGTGTATACACCACCACCTCTGAACGGTTTGGATGTAATCAAGGTAACAGAGGCAGACTTTGAAGAGCTAAAGATATCGGATTTAGCTGCAGCAAAATGGCTTGGACGAACGTTGGGAT
>JBOGRE010000095.1:0-1914 GCA_050749345.1 Nitrosarchaeum sp.
ATAGTATAATTCATTTAGAGATTCAGTGCAAGTTTCAAACCCTTGTATCTGTTTCTTATTGTGACTTCTGTCACCCCAGCTGCTTCTGCAACATCTCTTTGAGTTTTATTTTCGCCATTTGTAACGCATGCAACATAAAGTGCCGCTGCTGCTAAGCCCATGGGATCTTTTCCTGCAGATATTTTTTGTTCCTCTGCAGTTTGCAGTATTTTTGTAGCTACTCTTTTTGTCTTTTCTGATAATCCTGCCTTACTTGCAATTCTTGATATGCATTTCACAGGATCTACTACTGGCATTTTCAAATTAAGCTCTCGTAATAATAAACGATAGCATCTTGCAATGTCTTTTCGCTTTATGTTACTTGCTTGTCCAATGTCTTTTAGTGTTCTAGGCGTTTCTGTGTCTCTACATGCAGCATAAAGTGCAGATGCAATTAATGCTGAAATTGAACGTCCTCTTACAAGGCCTTTCTCTAATGCTTTACGATAAATATAAGCTGCTTTTTCAATAACTGAGTCTCCGACTGCTAGTTTATCTTTTAACCTGTCTAGTTCACTAAATGCCTGTCTGAAGTTTCTATCGACAGGTTCATGAACCTGACTTCTGCTATCCCATGTTCTTAGTCTTTCAATAGTGCTTTTCATGGCAGAAGTAAGCGGTTTACCTGTAGCATCTCTGTTTTGAGGATTGATGATAGTTGCTAATCCCATGTCATGCATTGCCAATGAAGTTGGCACGCCTGCTCTGCTTTTGTTTTCACCTTCGTTAGAAAATGATCTCCATTCTGGACCTGATTCATCAACTTTATCAGTAATTACAAAGCCACATTTTCCACAGAAATTCTCTCCAGTGGTTGCATCTGTGACTAACGTACCTTGTCCGCATCTTGGACATCTGTCTTTTGGATTTACATTTTTAGCCATTTTTTCCTTTCAAAACTTATTATGATGATATATAACCATTACTAATTCATTTCTTATAAATCTGATGGTGATCCCATAAAATCATCTAATTTATAGAAAATCTGCCTTTTTCTTATTTTAAGTCTAACACATTTTTAATTTTCTTTACAATCTCAGGTTTCTCATTTTGATCTAGGAGAAATTTCAGATCCTCTATGTTATCTACATCCAACATTATCCTTTTTACAAAAATAAGTGATACGTTTCTTGTGTAATCTTTTGCAGTATTCATATGAATTTTGTAACTGTCTTCATCATAATGTGTTATCATTAAATCTATTGGCATTCTTACAAGCGCATTTGTACCGTCAAATCTTCTAGAGGGTACAACTATTACAAAATTTGGTGGTACTTTGTAGTTTAACAAAAAATCAATATCCTGGGTTTTGATAAATGGTATGTCTTGTGGGAAAACAATTGATGCATCAAATTGATTTTCTAAAAGATATTTGTCAGCTAAAACAATTGCGCTGTTTACACTTTTTTCTTCATTGTCTGGAATGATTATGGCATTGTATTTTTTGCCAAGTTCAATTGCTTTTTCTTCTTTTGTTACAATTATTGTTTTTTCAATTTGTGGTGAAATCGATAAAACATATAATATCTCTTCTAACATTATTTTACATAGATCTTCTTTTTGCTGCGATGATAAATCCAAACGTGTTTTTGCTAGAGAGAAAGTCTTTACAGGAATAATTGCCGCAATTTTCAAATCATACGTGTATTTGTTTTAAAATGAAATTTGCTAATGCGTCTTCAGCTAATTTATTATTCATCGTGATCTTTGTTTCATACACTTTCATATCTAAACTTTGAATTTTCTTTACAAGTAATCTGTCTTTTGCATCCACTACTATGTTAGAGCATACATCTGAATACATTTTTGCAAGACCATATGCGTTTGCTTCAATTCCTGCAGCTTCCATGTATTTTGCTGCTGGTCCGCTAATAG
>JBOGRE010000096.1:0-6971 GCA_050749345.1 Nitrosarchaeum sp.
CTCATACATACATTCCATGATAACTCTTGATATTATAATTTAAATTTAAAAATCTTAAAAAATATTCATTATTTTCAATTATTATTACATATTTGTTCATATTTTATACAATAGATAATAAATTCCATTATTGTTATAACAAATTATGAAAGATAAAAAACAAAGAGAGCGAGAAAAATTTAGAGAAAAACTAGATGAAGACGAAGTCATGGCATTTACCTGAAAATATGGAAAGTATCTACCAACAAATCTATGATGCGAATCTAGATAGAGAATTTGAGATGATACTAGTCAAACTATTACGGTATAATATTTCTCCCGTTGTTGAAGTGCCTGTACGTCATTTTTTGGAAGAATATATTGTAATACGGGATGAATTTTGGAGTCAATTTGAAAAATGTAATTCATTTGATATGGCATTTGATAGATATTATCAATATGCAAAAAATAAATGCTCATTAATAGATTCACTCTTGAGTAATCTGAATTTTGCACTTAATTATGATCCACTAAGAAGTGATTTAGCTCTGATGATGAAGGAAGGATTAACATTCTGATTTTGACAAATTAATTTTGAATCAGAAATATTCCTTTGATTAATCTAGTAATACTGGATGTTCTTTTCCACGTATTCTAAAAAGCAATATTCATAGTTTGATCGATATGAACATTAGACCCTGTACAACTATGCCAGATTCTGCCATATTTTTAAGGTGACAATGTCAATAATTAACATTATAAAATTGAGAAATGTATTTAGTTTTTTAAATTAAACAAATTTTAGAATCCTAAAATAATTTTTCAATAGTTTATTTTCTTACATACATTTCAAGTTGTTTAATATTAATAGAAATAACAAACAAATATTCATAATTATTAGAACATTGTTTTTATTTCACAAGGATGAGATTGCTTTAGGTAGTAATCAACTAGTAAAACATCAATGGTATGGAAGTTGGTGTTGGAATGAGAATAAAGAGTTGTCATTGGATAACTAGGTGTTGATTACTGCCTGTCTTTTTTACAGCTGGGGCACCTATGGTTCAAAAACTTATCGCAAACAAAGGAGAAATTCTCTCATGCAGTGAGAGTATCATAATCACCGATTATGAGACAGGTGAAATGATCTGTCAAAGTTGTGGAAGAATTTTACAAGAAAATATGACAGATGAAAGAAAAGAAAGAGGATCATTTGCACAAGATCAACACATGCCAACATCATTAACAATCCATGATATGGGATTATCGACGATTATTGGAAAATCCAATCGTGACTTTGTGGGAAAACCGTTGTGCTACGGAATGAAGCAATCCATGAAAAGAATGAGATTATGGGATTCTAGGAGCCAAGCAAAAACTACATTGGACAGAAATTTGAGAAGCGCATTATATGAAATGGTCAAACTTAAAGAAAAACTAGGCCTTTCTGATGCCATAATTGAAAGAGCTGCATATCTCTACCGAAAAGCTTCAAAAGCACAACTTGTACGTGGTAGGACTGTCAAATCCATAGTTGGAGCATGTGTGTATGCAGCATGCAGAGACATGGATACTACCAGAACAATTATTGAAATTTCAAACCATCTTCAAGAAAAACGAAAATTAATTGCAAAAGCATATAGAATACTGTTTCAAAATCTAAAATTTGCTGTTTCATTTACGGATCCAATCAATTGTATTATAAAATTTGCAAATAATCTACAAATACCTGAAAATACTAAACGAGAAGCAATAACAATTTTTGACATACTAAAAGAAAAAGAACTAATTGCAGGAAAAAATCCCAACGCAGTAGCCGCTACTGTAATCTACATGGCAGGTATCAAAACCAAGGTAAACATAACACAGCAAGACATTACAAAAATTTCTGGAATAACTAGTGTAACCATTCGTAATAGATTACAAGATTATAAAAAATATATTGAATTGTCTTAATCCTAGTCAATACTATAAGATACTGAAACTACTGTAAAAATATTATTAAAGTATTAAAAATACAAAATTATTTTACAATTAATACCAATGTGGTAATTCCAAGTATTATTCCTATAAAAATTAATGTGTGTTTGATTTTATGATGGCCAATAACTTATTTGCTCATAACTCATTTTTATATGGATATAATTTAAAAAGTATTTTTAATATTATAATAGTCGAAAATCCTCTTTTATTGTATTTAATACAATGTGTGTTTCTGTGTTTTCTACATTAGGTATTGCGGATAGACTTTTTACAAAATGACTCAACTCGTCTCTGTTTTTGAATTTACCAATCAATAAAATATCGGCTTTGCCAGTAATGTCATAAACAGCGCAGACATTTTCATTTCCTGCAATTTTACTTTCTATCTCCAACATTTTTCCTTTAGCAGTTTTAATCTCAATTATTGCCACAAGATCATAACCAAGTATTTGATGATCAAGACGTGCAGAATATCCGATAATGATTTTTTTGTGCTCTAATTTTTTTATTCTAGTGAGTACAGTGACTGTTGATAATCCAAGTTTGTATGCTAGCTGTCTGGCGGATAATCTTGCATCCACAAGCAGATTCCTGAGAATTTTTGTATCTGTCTCATCAAATTCCATGTATTGTAAAATGTAAATAAATATTTAAGAATTTATCATATATATGAATAAATATATAGTTATTATGAAAACTTCTTTATATTTATCTAATGATATATAAGTATTGTGACCATGTTACTAAATGCCGATCCAATACTTGGAAAGTTTCAAAAACATATTGAAATTCATGGAATACGTTCTAAAATACCAGAGCAAAAATTAGATTTTGAATCAGATTACAAGGAATCCCATCTTTTAGTAACCAAAGATGAAGTGGGTAATGTGGGGTCATTAGAATTAGTGGGGTCACCAATTGATTATATCCATATAATCAAGAAACAAGAATTTGCAAAATGTGGTTTTGCAGTAGGTGGTTATGCTGGAATGGGAATTCACATACATTCTTGGTGGAAAATCAGATTCTTTCTTTCCTTTCCTGAATCGATTAAATTAGGTCCATTTGACATGGGCACACTTACAACAGTGAAGAAGGGAAGATTTCATTCCAAGGTTGAGAGTTTTCTTTGGAGTGGTTATCCAAAATTAACTACTTTGCCACCTGGATTAGTACGAGATAACGTATCTGATGCACTATGCTCAAACCAAACATTACAACAATTAATGATAAAATGCTTACTAAAAGAAAGAACAATTACTGTTTCAAGATATTCTTCAAAACATCATGAATCAAACACAAAGCCAACTTACTCCAAAGTTGTAATGGAATCATCATGGAGACTGCAAAAAGATCTGTTTGTGGATAAGGACACATTATTCATGTATGAAAAAATTGCAGAAATTATAAAATTTACAGTGAACAACTTGAAGTATCACTTAAGATAGTTTTTAGATTCATTTACGCTAAATTCAATTTTCAAATTACAGATAAAATAGAGAATCACTACATCACCAAGGAAACAAAGCCATTATTCCAAAATGTTGCATCTGACAAGTAACCCGATAATTTGATTTCTACAAAGTATTTTTGGGTCAATCTCTATTGGTTTTTGTAATAAATTTTGATAATTTCATCTACCACTACATCTGTGTCTACATCTTTTTCGGCACTTACAAGAAGCAAATGATCATCTCCCAAATACAAGGAAAAACGCTTAATCAAGTCATATTCAGCTACGGTGTATTTTGTTTTGCCTAGCCATTTTGACATTTCTTTACGTGCCTTCCAATCAATAATAGAAAGAGTCACCAATTCATTTTCCTTATGTTCTGAAAGTACACTAGTCAAACCCTTACGCAAACCACCTCCAACTCGAACAGCCCATTCATCGTAAACAGTTGCAAATCTGATTTTGGGATTGCTTTCTAAAATCTGTGAACAAAAATTTTCGTAATTCAATGATAATTCTATACACTTCTAATTATTAGAGTTTTAATCATCTCGTTCTCTAGTCAGTGTTATCTTGATTGTTTTTTTAAGTTACATTATTTGTTTCCAAATTTCTAGAGTAAAAATTACACAGAATTTTCTATGAATTTGAGCATATTGAAAATCTTCCATAGTGCTTGATTATGTCAATGTTTCAAAAGGGAGAAAGTTTGAGCAGATTATCTTAGAAGAGTCTAATAAATACACAATAAATTGTCATTTTGATCTGAACCCAATATTCTAGTTGATATTTGCACATATTTTATTGGCAAAATAAACAAATTTAATGAAAATAAATCAAAGATTTAACTTCTAGATCAGACAATAATAAATGATTTGAGGGAAGATTTTGCAGAATATACTAAATGCTTGAGGTGTAATGCACCGCTCTTACAATGTGATTGCAATTGTCCAAAATGTGGTAAAAGAAATGATTGTACATGTAATCTAATGTTAATTTATCGTGATTCTCTGGACTAGTTTTATGTAAAATAAAACTAAATCATTTCAGATTATTGATTTTAGAATTTACATGAGATATAGACATGAACAAGTTATGCTCCAATTCAAGTACACCAAATAATATAAGGTTAGTTATTATCGGTAGTATCTGTATTATAATATGAAATCTATTAATAGTAAACGAAATTTGCTATTAGTTATGAATACCCTTAACGTGGCAGTAATAATTAAACTAGAACCTGATTTTTCTGAAGGAAATGTCAGCTATAATCCAGATGGAACTCTGAATCGGGCTGAGACAAAAAATACTTTAGGCCCACATAGTGCGGTTGCAACTCATGCTGCATTTTATGCCAAAGTCATGTATGATGCAAAAGTTTCCATTGGAACTATGGGACCTCCAATTGCCGATCTGGCCCTTCAACAATCTCAACAAATCTCTGATGCTGAAGAACTTCATCTTTATAGTGATAGACTCTTTGCAGGAGCTGATACTTTGGGAACTGCAGAAGTTCTTAGGGCTGGAATTGAAAAAATGCAAGGAAAGATGGATATTGTTTTTTCTGGACATAGGGCTTCTGATGGTGAGACAGGACAAACTGGACCACAAACTGGATGGAAACTTGGTTTTACATTTCTTGGTAATGTTATTAGTTATAATGTGGATTTGGAGACTAGGAAGATTCGTGCAAAACGTTTGATTAGTTTGCAGGGAGTTCCTGATTTCATAGAAGAAGTCGAGGCTCCACTCCCAGTTTTTATCTCAATTGATCCTACCTACAAATCTAGTTTTAATACCATTTCTCAAAGATTATCTTTTCAAAAATATCAAAAAGAGGCAACAGAGCGTGCAGAAAACTATAAGGAATATTTCAAAGTTTTTGATGCTGAACAATTAGGTGTAGATAAAACACTGGTGGGGCTTCCGGGGTCTCCTACAATTGTATACAAAGTTGAAAAAATTCCAAAGTCAATAGCCACAAGACAAGCGGAAGTTGTAGATGGATCGAATCATGAACAGATAAAAAAAGTTGTTACAAGAATGAAGGAAGCCTTATCGGCGATGGTGATAAAATAATGACAGAAAATTACAGACACTTGTATGTTGTAATTGAGCAAATAGATGGAGAGCTTCTTCATGTAAGCCTTGAAATGATTGGAGAGGCAAGACGTCTTTTGGATAATTTTAATTCAAAGTATTCTTCAAAGGAGAAAGTAGTTGCTGTAATCTTAGGACACAATATAATCGATATGTCTAAACAATTGATTGAACATGGAGCTGATACAGTAATCTATTCGGACCATCCTGAACTAAAGGATGTCAGAAATACTATTTATACCAAAGTCATTAGTCAGATTGCTCAAGATAAGAAAACTCTAGGGGAAGTGGAGCCTGAATATGCAAACGAAGTAAAAAGGCCAAGATACATGTTTTTTGCAGCAGATAGTATAGGGAGGCATCTTTCATCAACTGTTCTGACAGAATTAGAATCTGGTCTGGCTTCTGATATCAATAAACTAGTAATAGAAGATATTGAGATGTCACATCAGCAAAAAACTGGAGGTAGTAAGGAAACATATGCAAAAACTCTAGAGATGTACAGACCTGACTTTTCAGGATTTTTATGGACTACGATTCTGTGTCTTGATAATCGCAATCCTGCATTTAAGCGAGATTATCATCCACAAGCTTGTAGTATTATTCCAGGAGTTTTTGAACCATTAAAACCAGATCCAACAAAAGAAGGAAAAATAATTGAATTTGTTCCAAAAATAGAGGAAAAAGATCTCAGGGTCAAAGTGATTAGTCGTACAATCATCCAGAGTGAAGTTGATTTTGATACCCCCAGAACAATTGTAAGCTTTGGTCGAGGTGTAAAAGAGGAACCCGAACAAAATATCAAGCTTGTAGAACAACTGGCAAAAGCATTGAATGCAGAAATTGGGATTACTCTACCAATGTCAAAAAAGCCATTTTCAGTCAGTCAGGCATTGGATTCAAAATATATGATTCCAGATAGAGTGATTGGAACCAGTGGGCATAAAACCAGTGCCATGCTCTATGTTGCTGCTGGAGTAAGTGGAGCAATGCAACATGTTTGGGGAATGAAAGATTCTGGATTTGTAGTAGCAATCAATCCTGATGAAGAGGCTCCAATAAAAAACGAATGCGATATTTTCATCAAAGGTAGAATGGAGGATATACTTCCTGTATTGATTGAAGAAATCAAAAAACAGATACAGGTCAAGGAGAAATAAAAGATGGAAAAATATGACGTAGCAATCATTGGGGGAGGCTCTGCAGGATTAGCTGCTCTAAAACAGTTGTCAAATCTTGGAAAGCAAGCCATTCTTTTGGAAGCAGGAACCAAAATTGGAGCCAAAAATATCTCTGGTGGAATTCTTTATTCAAAAAAACCAAACAAAGGCAAAGTAAACAATGTTGAAGAAATATACGAAAATTTTCTTGATGACGCTCCATTTGAAAGAAAAATTACAAAATACATTCTTCACTCAACGTCAAAAGATAAAATTTATTCGATGGATCTTACTGC
>JBOGRE010000097.1:0-5844 GCA_050749345.1 Nitrosarchaeum sp.
CTGGTAACTACAGAAGCAATTCCAAGAGAAGTCAGATCTCTGAAACGACTATCCATGTTTGATTTTATTCCATCTGCTTTTCATTTTGAACCAGAGTTTTTGATTTTCCGCATTAGATCAATAACTAAAGAAATTTCTCCATAACAATTTAACTTGATAAAAAAACCTAGTTTTTTTAGAAAGATTTTAGTGCCTATATTTTTTGCACACCAATTAGTGAATCTCATATGTGGAAAAATAAAACCTATTCCACTGTTCATTTCACGTGACACTCCAATCATGCCCTTTCGTGACATTCCACTATCATAAACATGTAATAGAATTTCATTTAATACAAATATCTCTCCAAATTTTAATACGTTTAAGGTTGTAGCTCCGTCATTACCGATAAATAATTCATCAACAAATGATTGACGAATTTGCTGTGTTCTATAAATCCCATAGAAAACAAAACTATGGCTAATATTTTTAAAATAATTTTCTATTCTGGCTTCATAAGTACCATGAACTGGGTATGAATCAAGATGACCAAAGTTTCTCAAAAATTTTTTCCATAAACTAGAAAAAATTCCAGCATTGGATTTAGAGTTTAAAAATTCAGTTGTATCTCCATACATCTTTATTTTGCTAATGCTTACAACTACATCTTTATTTTCTTCAAGAATTTTGATATTTTCTTCTAAAAATAATGGTAATGTGATGTCATCTACAGCTGACCACATAAAATATTCCCCCCTCGCCTCTCTTAATAAAAAATTATAATTATTCCAATGCCCGATATTTTTTTCCTGTCTGACATACCGAATTCTTTTATCATTTTTTACATATTCCTCACAAATTTTCGGAGTTAAATCAATTGATGCATTATCCGAAATTATTATCTCGAAATATGGAAATGTCTGATTAAGTAAGGATTCAATTTTTTTATGGAGAAATCTCTCACCATTATAAACACCTAAACCAATAGTCACTTTAGGTTGTTTTTCTGGAACGTCATACACAATTGGCTTCATTCTAAATCGTTTTACTTTTTAATGTGGTTTATAATAAATAACTCATTCTTTCCCTTAAATTATATTATATTCTAAACCAATTTTTTATATCTTATTATGCCAAACCGAAATCAAAATTGCCCTGTTTGTGACTCTAAAAGAATTGAAAATTTCCTAAAACGCAAAGATCTTCCAATTCACCAACACCTTATCTTTTCAGATGAACAATCCGCAATTAATACAAAGAGAGGAAATCTTGAGTTAACCCTTTGTAATAATTGTGGCTTTGTATTTAATCGAACTTTCGATGCATGTTTAATGGAATATGGACAACAATATGATAATTCACAAACATTTTCTAAATATTTTGAATCTTATTTATCAAAACTTGTCAATTCACTAGTAATTGATCATAATATTAAAAATTCCAATATTGTAGAAGTTGGATGTGGAAAAGGATTATTCTTACGTAAATTAGTTGAGAAGAAAGAATGGGGAAATATTGGTTTTGGATTTGATCCTAGTTATATCGGTCCAGAAGTTGATATGGAAGGCAGATTAACATTTCAAAAAATTTTTTTTGATAATACATGTTTAATTCCCAATGTAGACGTGGTAATTTGTCGTCATGTAATAGAACATATTTCTCAACCAGTTGATTTTCTCAAATCGATTAAAGATGCACTCCCAAACAATTTTAACATAAAGATCTTTTGTGAAACGCCTACAGTTGAATGGGTTTTAAAAAATAATGTTTTCTGGGATTTCTTTTATGAGCATTGTTCATATTTTACCGCAGAATCACTAACTACCTGTTTTGAACAAGCTGGATTCCATGTTAAAAATGTAAAGCATGTTTTTAATGGACAATATCTTTGGTTGGCAGCAACATTGCCTAAAATAACGCCTGAGGTAACTACAAAATCTAAAAACATTTCAAAACTAGCAAAAGAATTTGCTTTAAAGGAACAAGATTTAATCTTAAAATGGAAAAAAAAAGTTATTGATCTAAAAAAGACTGGTAAAGTTGCTATTTGTGGTGCAGGAGCAAAAGGAGTTACATTTGTTAATCTGATTGATCCTGAGAAAAAACTAATTGACTATGTGATAGATCTCAATCCACAAAAACAACATAAATTTGTACCAGGAACAGGTCATCTTATAATAAATTTTACTGAAATAACTGAAAACCACATTAAAAATGCAATTTTAATGAATCCTAATTATCAACAAGAAATTATTTCACTCTTACAAAAAATGCAAATAAAAATTAATCTTATTCGTTGATTTTTAATAAAATTAAATCTAAGAGAAAGATGGCTTAGCATTTTTCATTAGCTGTAATCCTTCTAGTACACCATTCATTTTAATTCCAGTTTTTTGAAAAAGCTTCTCATTACTTAAATTCACATTTACCCGTTTTGCTGGAAGATGTAAATTCTCAGAGGAAATCGGTTTTATCAATCTTTTATCTAACCCAAAAATTTTTGCAGTTGCAAGTGACCACTCATACCTACTTACAAAATCAGATCCACAAACATGATAAATTCCTGATAAATTAGAATTAATCAAATTTTCTAATGCATTTACGAAATCAGGCACGTACGTAGGAACATTATACCAATCTGTAATCTCGTTTAGAATTTCTCCTTTTTTCAAGGTTTGAAGCACTCTTAGAACTGAATTATCGCGTTGCCATTTTTCTTTCCAATAATATGGTTGATCTGTTCTTAGAATCAAAAATGGTAATTCGGATCTTTTTACTATTTCCTCTCCTTTGGATTTAGTTATACCGTAATGAGTTGAAGGGCATATATCATCTTCTTCACAATATTTGTCTTTTTCTCCATTAAAAACAAAAGATGTTGATATGTAGACAATCTCACTGTTATTTTTTTTGCACCCCATCACTACATTTTCTGTTCCTTTAACATTCATTGAATCAGCTAATTCCTTATCTGTCTCACATAAATCAACATTTGTAAGGGCAGCTGTGTGAATTACTATATCAGCATTAATTTTTGAAATCAAATCAACAGTTTCATCTCTTCTTTTAATGTCCAGTTTATGTCCAATTCCAATGTCTAGTTTATTTTCATTATAGGTATAGTTAACATTATTTTTACCATCTTCAAATTTCCTAACAATATTAGAACCTATAATGCCGCTTCCGCCTATAACTAGAATATTCATCTCTTAACTCATTAAACAGATTTGTATTAATTTGATTCTTGCAGCCATTGTTTATCCCTTTCTGAAATTATTGGAGGATTTATTGGCCATGAAATGCTAAATTCAGGATCATTCCATAGCTTGCCTCTTGCATATTCTGGCATGTACTCTTTTGACATTTGATAAAATACCTCAGTGTTATCCTCTAATGTCTGAAAACCGTGTGCAAACCCCTCTGGAACATAGAGCATTTTATAATTCTGTGAACTTAACTCCACTCCAAACCAACTCATCACTGTTTTAGAATTTTTTCGTAGATCTATTATCACATCAAATATTTTTCCTTTGGTACAGCGTACTAGCTTTGCTTCTTGATGAGGCTCTGCTTGATAATGCATTCCCCTTAATGTGCCAGCTTTTTTGTTAAATGAAATATTACACTGAGAAAGTTTTGAATCTAGACCCATCTCTTCAAATTTTTTCTGATCCCATGTACGGGCGAAGAAACCTCTTTCATCCTCTGATTTTTCGATCTCTATGATAAAAGATCCTTTTAGTTTTGTTTCAGAAAATATCATGATGAAATTTTGACCTCTGGAATTAATGTCACGTGTTTTCCTCCCCACTCCCGAATAAAACTAGTCTGATCTATAATCTCATCTTTTAAATTCCACGGTAAAATAATTACATAATCAGGTTTTGTCTCATGAATTTTTTGCGGATTTGTTATTGGAATATGTGTGCCGGGAAGATACAAGCCTTGTTTATGAGGATTGTTATCTACAACATAATCCAAATACCCTGTTCCTATTTTGCAAAAATTAAGTAAAGTATTTCCTTTCGCAGGAGCCCCAAACCCAATCATTGTTTTGTTTTCTTTTTTGGCAGAAACGAAAAATGTCCTTATGTTCTTATTTACCTCTTCAATCTTTTTTTGAAATCTTGTATATGTTACTATGTTGTCTAGCCCAAACTCTTTTTCTTTTTCTATCAGTTTGTGAATATTATTGCTAATCTGCGGTTTTTCATCTTCATGCTTGATAAAAACTCGTAATGAGCCACCATGAGTTGGTAATTCCTCTACATCAAAAACTGTTAATTTATGGAATGCAAAGATCTTTTGCCCAACAATTAATGAAAAATAAGAAAAATGTTCATGATAAATTGTATCAAACTGATTATGTTTTATTAGCTGTAGTAAATGTGGAAACTCTAATGTAATTACGCCTCCAGGCTTTAACAAAGTCCTGAGACCAGAAACAAAATTATTCAAATTCGGAACATGAGCTAAGACATTATTTCCGATTAAAAGATCCGCTTGTTTTCCTGATTGGGATAATTCTTTGGCAGTATTTTCGCTAAAAAATTTTGTAATTGTTGGTACTCCCTTACTATTAGCAACTTTTGCTACATTAGCCGCAGGTTCTATTCCTAAAACTGGTATGTTCTTTTTCTTAAAAAACTGCAACAGGTAGCCGTCATTACTGGCTACTTCCACAATGTGACTTTTTTGATTAATCTTAAATCTGGATATTATCATTTCTACATAATCTTCTGCATGCTTTAACCATGTTTCCGAATATGATGAGAAATACGCATAATTGGAAAAAATTTTCTCAGGACTTTCAAATTCTTCTAATTGAACAAGAAGACAATTACTACATACAAAAACATGTAAAGGAAAAAATGGTTCTTTTAGATTAATTTGTTCTGAATTAAGATATGAATTAGATAGAGGTGATATACCTAGATCCACAAAATTCTGAGTCAATTTGGTTCCACAAAATCTACAATTTGCAGCTTCCATGTCCTATAATTTACTAAACTCTGTGATTTGATTTTCTGTTATTTCTTTCATATCATTTCCCAATTTGTATTGTTTATACCATTCAACCACAAACTTTAGTCCCAATTCTAAATTCGTTTTTGGCTGCCATCCTAATCTCTGTTTAGCTTTATTGCAATCTAATTTGAGAATACTTGCTTCGTGGTGAAATCCTTCCTTACTATATTCCAAATTAATATCAGCATTCCATAATTGTGATAATTTTTCGACTAACCATGAAACTGATCTTACATCAGTGTAATCTGGGCCAAAATTCCATGCTTCAGAAAATTTTGCTCCATCATTCCATAATTTTTCCGCTAAAAGCATGTAGCCATTAAGTGGTTCTAATACAAATTGCCATGGCCTAATTGCAGCTGGATTACGAATTTTAACTATAGTTTTTTCTAATATTCCTTTCATAATGTCTGGAATTATTCTATTTTTTGCCCAGTCCCCTCCACCTATAACATTACCTGCTCTGACAGATGCTATTGCTGTTCCATGTTTTTCATAATATGTAGGGTTGAAAAAAGAATTTCTAAATGAAGATGTTACAAGTTCTGCACATCCTTTGCTACTACTATATGGATCAAATCCTCCCATTGGATCATTTTCATTATATCCTCTTTCCAAACCTCGATTTTCATAACATTTGTCACTTGTCACATTAATCAATACTCGAACAAAATCAACATCACGAATGGCTTGCATGATGTTTGTGGTTCCAAGAACATTTGTGGTATAGGTCTCTATGGGATCGTTATAGGATTCTTGAACTAATGATTGTGCTGCCATGTGAATTACAATTTCTGGTTTGTGTTCCTTGATTACCTCACTGAGTTTGTTCAAGTC
>JBOGRE010000098.1:0-3024 GCA_050749345.1 Nitrosarchaeum sp.
ATTTTACCTTATGCACAAGGATATGTTGCAAAAGTAACAGAGAAAGGAACAGCTGGGGCAATAAATGAAATTCTATCAAACATTAGTGCAAAAAATAAACTCAAAGTTTTGTACAAGGGATCTCTAGGATTGCTGAAAAAAGATATTGAAAAATTAATAGAATCTTTTATAGATGTAGAGTTGGATTCACTCAAAGATACTAAAATTAACACTATTTTTCTTCATGATGTAATAACAGATCTTGCATTAGGGTTGGGATTACAAAATGTGTTAAACACATACATTGATTATGTAAAAGATCATTACAAAATTAGGGTGGGCCTTGTAACCAAAAATTTTCCACTGCTAGTAAATAAATTAACTGAATGGGATATGAAGATTTCAACCATCATGACATCATTTAATCCAATAGGATACCAAATGAATCCCTCAAAATATGAGTGCGAAAAAAGTTTAAAACAATTTCACAATGTGATAGCGATGAATACACTGGCAGGTGGATTTGTGAGTCCGGTTCAGGCTGCCAAATACATATCAGAGCTTGATTTGGATGCAGTGGTTGGAATGTCTACTCAAAAACATGCACTAGAAACAATCACTGTGTTTAGAAAATAATAAATTTAAAAATTCAGAAAAAAATAATGTACGTAATATTTTTAAATAATTTTTGTAATTTTTTAGAGATTATAATTCATGGTTTGTTAGAAAAGATGGATTTAATAAAAAAATAGCCTAAATTTTTTTAAAGTTTTTGATGCATTCTTTAAAATTAATTTTTGGCATTTCTTCTCCTTCAAATGCAGTAATGCTACGTAAAAATGGTCT
Organism: Nitrosarchaeum sp.; assembly: GCA_050749345.1. Lineage (GTDB taxonomy): Archaea > Thermoproteota > Nitrososphaeria > Nitrososphaerales > Nitrosopumilaceae > Nitrosarchaeum. The sequence continues at coordinate 826 of JBOGRE010000098.1, forward strand.
AAAAAGTATGAGTATAATTGCAAACAAAGCATTACCTATTCTAGTATTAAAAACACGCAACATATTGTAAAGTAAATCTCCTTTTTTATTGAATGGTAAAATTACTATAATTTCTTCTCCAACTTGTTTATTATAATAGAAATTAAAGATTGGCTTGTATCCTATGGCAGTATGTATTTTTATTGATACTAAATTTGTCGGTTTAAAAACACCAGTAAGAAACGAAATTTTTCTTTTTTTGCATTCTTCAAGCACATGAGCCAATAATTTGTTACTCAAGCCTCTCCCTCGCGCTTCTTTAAGAATTTCTATTCCAGTTGCATGCAATAGTCCACCTACAAAACAAATGCCTAACCATTTAGAGTTTTCCTCTTCGATTGCAATAAATTCTGAATTTGAACAAGGTCGAATAAATTCTTCACTGAATGTAGTTTTTTTTAATTTGTCTTTTACAGAATTGTCTGTATCTACAACCACTATCATATAATTTTCAAATTAATCAATTAAATTAATTAAATGTTGTCAATACCACATCAGTTTAACAATGGAGATATTTTTGTAAAAACAATCACGCATTACTCAGTGTTGTAATTTTATCTTGACATGGTCATAATTTCAAATAATCCCGTACAGAGGTAAATTTGAAATCCTTTAGCAATTTTTTAAATTTGTCATTGATGTTTTTTTTGCCAAAATAATAATGCCATGCATATTCAGAAATTTTTGGCATATTTTGGTCTAGATCTTTTGGATGCATGTAAAACATTGCAGGATTATTTTGGTGATTGAATTTTGTCAGTCCTTTTTTTACAAAAAAATATGGAAAAAACCTAAAATGAAAACCACCTGCAATTGGAATATTTTTAGATAAAATCCTATACGTTAATGGAGGAATTTCGATAAAGCTTTCGGAATCATCTCTTTTTGTAACATCATTAATAGATGGATGATAGATAGTTCTATGAGCATCAGGCATTCCATATAGAGGAGTTTTTACAGGAAACACGCTTGAATCATATTTTAGATATTTCCTCAGAACATCAAATACCCACAAATTTTGTTTGTTTACTGAAAAGTATGGTGCACGGAATCCAAGAGGTTTTTCCCCTGTAATTGATTCGATGGTTTCGATTGATTTTAAGAGATCTTTTTCAAATACTTCTTTTGTAATTTTTCGAAGATCATAGTGATGATAGCTGTGGCTTGCGATTTCATGTCCATGATCATGAATTTTTTTAATTAGTGCTGGAAATTTACTTGCGATATATCCAACAGTAAAAAATGTAGCTTTAACATTATTTTTTTCAAATAGTTCAATTATTGGATCTGTAGTTTGAATTATTCTACTTTCATATTTATTCCAAGTTGAAAATGGTAAATCACAAAAATAATCTTCTAAATCTATAGACATCAAGTTAAACATAATATTTTGTTTAAAAAGTGCAAATATCAATCTATTTGCATAATTCAAATTCTCATACAAGATTTATTTTCAATTTTATGTAGAAAAACGAATTTTGTAATCATTTTTACAAGTTTTTATCAGGTGTACATTATAGATTTTAGTAAGCATGATAAACTCATTAAATAAAGGACGAATTATTTCATGGGTTATTTTTTTGCCTACATTAATTGTAGGACTAGTCAGTTTGATTCCAGCTATGTTTCCTGCTTTGTTGTTGAGAACATTTGGGGGTCTTGCAGATAATGCGCAAATAAACTCATTTGAGGTAGGTGCGTGGGGATATCCAATTTTAATTGTCAATTTTATTGTGTTTTTTCTATTAATATTATATTTTAAAAATTATCTTCCATTAATAATTCGTAAACCAATTAAATTTCTTTTTAATTTTGAAGTATCCTCACAAATAACATTTTTTGTAATTGTTATTCTTGTAGGATTTTATATTACATTTACTATAGGAGATCTTTTAGATGACAAATTTGATGCAGATTTTTACAATACAGGAAAGCCATGGCTAGAAAATTTTAATTTTTTCAAGCTTCCAGCAGGTGAATTAAATAGAGACGTTGGACACCATTTGCAGATTTTTTTTGAAGCGACCTCTATGCAAATATTTGGCAATTATAGGGTGATTCCATTTATTGCAAGTATTGCGTTGCCAGTAATGACATATTTGCTTACAGCAGAACTGACAAAAAAAAGATTTGCTGGAATCGTATCTATGGTAATTGTGC
>JBOGRE010000099.1:0-4128 GCA_050749345.1 Nitrosarchaeum sp.
GTGCAGTAGGAAGTCAAATATGGTTATTCACACAAAAACATAATGATTTTAAATTGAATCTAGTAGCAGATGCAAATTTGTTGTCAGGATTAATATTCAAAGCAAAAAAATCAGGGGCTTTAATGATTGGAGGAGGAATTTCAAAACACCACACATTATGGTGGAATCAATACAGAGAAGGTTTGGATTATGCGTTTTACATTACAACAGCACAGGAATTTGATGGTAGTCTAAGCGGTGCACTGGTAAGAGAAGCCATTTCATGGGGAAAAGTGACACAGCAAGCTAGACAATCTACACTTCATGCTGAGGTTACAACAATTTTACCGTTCATTTATGCAGCACTGGTTTCAAAACTAAAGTAATTAAAATTAGGTAAAAACTATTATTCAATAGAATTCAATGTAACGCATTGTATTCTAGAATAAGAATTAAAGAATTAAGACCTATTAATGTGGAGGGTGGTTATCTCATAGATGGATTTCCTTCGGTGGGGTTTACCAGTGCAATTGCAACAGAATCATTGATACAAACATCACAATTTAGCCTAGCTGGAATAATTGATTCAGATAGTTTCCCACCAATTAGTTTGATTAAAGAAGGTAGACCAAATTATCCAACACGTATTTTTGTAAATGATGATCTTAAAGTTTCAGTTTTTTTATCATATCTTACTCTTCATGAATCATTACATAGAATTGTTGCAAAGGCAATGCTCAAGTGGGCAAAAAAACAAAAAATAGAACTAATTGTAAGTAGTATGGCAGTAAAAACACTAGATGGAATTGAGGGAATAGTTGCAGTAGGAAACACTGATTCTGCAAGAATAAAATTAAAAAAATCAGGATTAAAAATTCTTGAATATGGAACAATTCCAGGAATACCAGGAATGTTACTTAATGAGGGGAGTATGACAGAACAAGATGTAATTGTAATTCTTTTTCATTCAGATGGTACAGGTCCAGATTTTAGATCAAGTGCAGAATTATGCATTGGAATGTCACAGTTAATTCCAGGTACAACTTGCGACATTCCACTCCTACAAAAAGAGGCAGAAAAAGCAGAACAATCAATTAAAGAAACAGATGGAGAATCGCGACAGTTAAAAGATTCAATTTATAGATAAAAAAATTATCAAATTACTATGTTTATTTTATAACGATATATCAATAAAAGTAGAAAAACAATGAATCAGATAATAGAATTTGCAGTAACAGTTATTCTTATTTCAGTGTCAGGGGTAATGGCTCCAGGTCCTTTATTTGCAGCAAATATAGCATATGGGTTGCAAGGGGGTGGGAAAGCAGGAATAAAAATGGCATTAGGCCATACAATCGTAGAATTACCACTTGTGATTTTGTTGGGAGTGGGAGTATTTTCATTTGAAATTTTTCCAGAGTTTAGAACACTTATTTCTATTTTTGGGGCAATCATACTTTTTGTGTTTGCAGGAATTCAAATCAAAACAACATTACAAATGAAAAAAACAACTTTCAATCTAAAACACAGTCCAGTTCTAACAGGGATTACACTTAGTGCATTAAATCCATTTTTCATAGTATGGTGGCTAAGTGTTGGTTTCAAATTAATTTCAGATGCAATGTTGATATGGGCATTTGCAGGAATATTCGTTGTTTTCTTATTACATATATGGATGGATTTTGTATGGTTGTATTCAATTGCAGGTCTTGCTTCTAAAGGTTCAAAAATCATTTCAAATAGAAATTATAAAATTTTAATGATTGGTTTAAGTGCCATGTTGATATATTTTGGAATGTCGTTCATATCAAATATCATTTAACCACAATCTAAAATTTCAACTTGGGGTTTACATTCATCATTAAATAAATTAATTTTTTCAACTAAAACATCACAGAATTCTGGATCAAGTGATTTCTCATAAGATTCCAAATCAGCCATAATTGCAATGTGTTGTATTCCACAAGGATACACTGCAAATCCAAGAATTAATCCAATAATAAAAATACTCATACAAATTAGAATCAAGTATCTAGTGGTTTTAATTTTTTGTAATGTCAATTTCTATTGTGGAGACATTACGTAATTTACCATCTTGAGATGTAAGTGAATCAGATAAAATTCTAACATCACTGATAACATATCCAACAGTATTCATTCTTTTAACAATCATTTGAGATACATCAACTGCCTGAGTAATTCGTTTACCTCTAGCCTTAATTGTAACAGTGTGTCTTGTTGAAAGTTGTGTCAAAGTAGCTGAAACATAGGACAGTATTGGTTTAGTGCCAACAAAAATTACATCGCGTTCATCAGGATCTGGTTCGGTTGAAGTTCCACTAGGTGAAGGTAATTGTGGTTCTGATTCAGGTGAAGGTAATTGTGGTTCTGATTCAGGTGATACATGAGTATCATGAAATTCAGATAAAATATCTTCTGCATCTTTAGATTTTTTGGTATCGCTCAATTCATTATTCCTTTAACAACAAAAGCTTCTTTGGCTTTTATTTAATTTTTGAGGTTCTCACGCTGGATGTATTCTTCAAAGATTTTTTCAACTTCATCATCATTTTTGCTGTCCTTTACACGATTTACTAGATCTTCTTCTTCAATTTCATAACAATTTAGAAAATCCTGTGAATCTTTGAACAGTAGAAGAATTTTGTTCTTAAACACATAATGGTAGAGTTTTTCTTTTTCCATTAATTCAGGCTTTATGTTTATGCCTTTATCATCAGAAGATATAGGATAATCCACATTCTTATTGAAAATACTCAATATTTAGATGGATATGCTCAACTTTCCAACAGTATTTTTAAATTTTGTATGAATTCTCAAAGGTTTAGAGAGATTAGAATCTAATCCTTTTCCTTGTTATCTTTTTCATTAAACATAAGATCAGAATCACCTTCTTTCTTTTTCCATTTTTCATGTTCTTCTTTTTGCTTAATCATTTCTTCACGATGCTCTTCAATTTCTTCCAATAATTTTCTAATTTATGTATGAACTTAAGGATTTAGGGAGTTTAGAATTTAAATTACATTTGTATCATAATTAACATTGAAAAGCCCATACGAATTATTCAATTTCTGTATTCCATGTGAAATCAAATATCCAAAATCAACTATAAAGTGTTCTCAATGTGGAAATAAAATTAGAACAACTGCACGTAATTCATGGAAGAATAAAACAAAAATGAAATTTCTTTGCTCTAATTGCGGTCATATCTACGGAGAATGTACTTGTATTTGTTGTATGGCAGATGAAGATCCTGAATGACACTCAAAGGAAAAAACCACTACAACGTAAAACTCCGCGGTTACGGAGTATCAATATGAACAAGAAAATAATCAAGACAGGTAATCTGTGAAAATATCCTTCTCTATTAACTACGAAAATATCTATTTTTTGCACTGATCATATATTATTCATTAATCATTATCAAAACATGGATGTATTTACTATTGATCCAAAAGCCAGAATAGGACAAGTTCATCTCAAAGTGTCAGACATTGACAAGTCCCTGAAATTTTATGAATCATTTCTTGGCCTCAAAATAATTGAAAAGACATCACAAATAGTTTTTCTTTCATCTGACGGCAAGATGCTATATCTTATTGCACTTTCTAAAGCAAAATCAAGTAACACTAACCAACAAAGAAGAGTAGGACGATATCATTTTGCAATATTACTTCCCCAAAGAAAAGACTTGGGAGATTTTCTCTCAAATTTGTTAAAACATAAAGATGAAATAAAATCGATGGTTTTGCGGACCATCTTGTGTCAGAGGCAACTACATTCGCGACCCTGATAATATTGGAATTGAGATTTATCATGATAGACCATCTTCAGAATGGGGTGGTACATTATTATTTGAATGACAATCTCTACATCTTGACAAATGTATCCAACGGACTAGAATGATTTAGGAATGAATTTTTATTTTGCTATCTTAGAGATTCAAATTTGATCAGATACATAACACGCGAGAAATATAGTTAGGTTGGAGGATTTTGCACTAAATCATCCTGTAACTATAGGCAAGGTAATTCCAAAACTACACCTTGACTTAAAATAAACAAATATTCAATTTTAGACATGAATCTAGCCCAAAAATATGGAAGTGAACGACTTGGTTACCTGTTTGCA
>JBOGRE010000100.1:0-1529 GCA_050749345.1 Nitrosarchaeum sp.
TGCCTCCCTAGCTCAGCGTGGTAGAGCATCCGACTGTTAATCGGATGGTCATCAGTTCAAGTCTGATGGGAGGCGCTCTTTATTGCTAATCTCGAATTTTGAAATATTGATTTCCAATCATATGACACTAGATAACACACATCAGAAAGGAATATTTCTAAATTCGAATTTAGAAATATTGATCGATTGAAACAATTTGGTTCATTCTATTAGACTGGATAGATCTAATAGTTGATCGCACATTAACAATAATGCAGGAGGTTTACATTGGTCAGAACTAGAAGGGCCAACAGGTATTGTGTTGATTGTGGATCAAGACTCGTGTATTACCCAAGACTATCCAATCCAAAAGCGCCTAATGAACATAGGGTCCTAGTATATGCGTGCCCAGATTGCACAGAAGACTTTGAAAAACCAAAGATGTTTTCAATTAGACGAAATCAAGTAGATGACCCGCTTGAGACAGTTGAAATAGAGATAACTCAAAACCAGAAAAAACCAATTAAAAAGGAATGAATTTTATGGGTTCATTTACCAAATAGAAATCAAAATGGAACCTGTAAAATCTAGAAGTAACATGTGGTATCTTTTACCAATATTTGTGGGATTAATTGGAGGCGTCATAGCATATTTTATTTTAAGGCATGATGATCCAAAGAAAGCAAAAAACTGTTTGTACATAGGGATTGTTTTAGCTGTAGTTGGAATTGTCATCAATATTTTGATTTTTACACAGATTCCAGGTGTGACGCAAAATTTCAACGCAAATGTCTAAAAACAAGGCACAAAAACACATTGCATACAGGCATAGTTTTACATTATTTCTTAATTCGAATTTAGAAACATTTGAAATTAACAGTATAACTCTAACATGAAATTTAGAATCATATAGGCCTGAATACAGCACAATACAATGAGCGGCTCAATGAAAGACAATGTAGAAAGATGGCTAATACATGAAAGTTATTCATTTGAATTAATCAAAACCCCTGAGAACAGTTTTCACATTCTAGTAAAACATGCAGGCCCATATGGAATTCCCATCGAAATATTTGAACCAAAATCACAGCCAGGAGTCATTGTGATTGGCGCCAAAGTAGTAATGAAAAATAGTCAAATAGCAAGATATTTGGGATTCAATAATGAAGAAAAAACTAGGTTTGAGAAAAAAGTGTCAGATTTTTGTAATTCAATACAGGCAATCAATCGAGTAATCACAGAAGATGGCAAACAAAAGGTAGGGGTTTTTGCAGTATTAGACGACAAAGAAAACATAAACCAACAGACTGTTTTTGATGCAATTAATAGAGTCTCTGAAATGCATGAAAAAACTGCACGTTTTTTGATGAAAACATTCTAAAAAACACGTGGATTTAGTCAATAAACTAATGTCATAGGTTATCTCACACATTAAATCTTGTAAAAACCCCAGCATCATTTCAAAACAGTAAGAAAGAAGATTTTTGGAAAAATAGTCATAAAAGCTAAACCCCCCACTAATTTTCTACCAAGTAGGCATAATGTCATAT
>JBOGRE010000101.1:0-2588 GCA_050749345.1 Nitrosarchaeum sp.
ATGTACTACAATGTAACACGTTATTGATCGATATTTGTATTACAAAATGAAAATACTAAAAATCAACATTACAAATGAACACAGATTTTGTTGAGTTTATTATTCTAAATACAATTTTGTGTAACAATTTATTATGACACATTTTATTCTAGTATGAATACACAACTCTTCATTGAATGTACAAAAAAATAATTTAAAAAAAAATAAAAATAGAAAAAAGAAGATCTATTCTTCTAGGGATTCTAAATCATCAGAGTCTGTATCTTCATCTTGAATCGTCTCTAGTTTGACAGATTCAACTATTTCAGGCTCAGTTTTGTCCTTTTTAATGACTTTTTTGCCAGTCTTTTTAGTGGCCTTTTTCTCTGCATCCTCAATGTCCATTACTCCTGCTTCACCTAGTGCAAAGAGTACTTCTTCTTCAGGGTGATGAGGACTGTCCACCATTCGTGCGATTCTCTTCTTGCCGGATTTCTTAAAGTAGATTCTGTACGTAGAAGTATGTGCAACTACATTTCCACCTATTGGACGAGTTGGGTCACCAAAGAAGACATCAGGGGATGCCATGACTTGGTTTGTCGCAACTGCAGCACAGTTGTAAGTCTCTGCAATTCTAGATAACATGTGAACAAAGTGATTTAGTTTTTGTTGCCTGTTGGAGAGGGTTCCTCTACCCAGATACTCTGCGCGGAACAATCCTACAGCAGAATCTACAACAATTAGTTTGATGTTGTTTTCTTCTATTACAGGACCTGCTTCCTCAAGGATTAAGGTTTGATGTGCACTGTTGTATGCACGCGCTACAATTATTCTGTCTAAAACTTTTTCCGGATCCATCTCATGTGCTTGTGCAATAGATACAATTCTTTCAGGTCTGAAAGTATTTTCTGTGTCAATATACAAGACACCCCCATCCAATCCGCCTTCTGTTTTTGGTTTTTGAACCATTACAGCTAGTGTGTGGGCAAATTGAGTTTTACCTGAACCAAATTCGCCATAAACTTCTGTGAGAGCTTGTGTTTCGATACCACCATCAAATAGTGTATCAAGGCAATTTGTACCAGTCGTAATTTTACCAATATCTTGTCTGCGCTTGTAGACTTCGGTTGCTGTAACAAAGTCTCTGGAAATCAGTCCAGTCTCAACTAGATGTTGTCTTGCTTTGTTGACAATTTTTTCTGCCGTATCTTTTTCCATTCCAGTTATTTCTGCAATTTCCACAGGACCTCTTACGATAAGATCCATAACATTGTGTACTCCTGCATCGGATAATTTTCTAGTAGTCACAGGACCTACGCCCTCCAAACTATCTAATCTCAAATCTTCTACCATACCGTAGAGTACGGTACTAGTACTTTATAATAGTATTGGTTTGAGTCTCTGTCAAATCTACGGTTGATAATCTAAGCGTAAAAAGTTGATTGATGAGGGGGATGTAACGCACTTTCAATACAATCGTGGAGTGGAAATACATACTATATACATACTAAAAGATTATAACGTTATTTTGTTATAGTGATAATATGAGTGTAATAATCAAAACTTATACTATAACATTTGTCAGTAAGGAAGATAAAACTAAAGCATTTGGATTTCTTTTAAAATCAAACTTTCCATTCAAAGGTGTAGGCATTAATACAATCACTGTTCAAAAAGATGCTTATGATGCACTACTAGAAAGAAATATTCAGTTCAAATAAACACATATTTTGTCTCAGTTAAAAGTTGAGATTTTTATTCCATTATATTACAATGAGGATAAAAATGGTATTCGTAAAGAAATTGAAAATGAAAAATACACTTAAACATTAGATGAGATATATCTTCAATTTGGTGGGTATACTGCTAATCGAGACATAATGGATGGTGAATGGTTAAATTCTGAAACAAAACAACGAGTTCCTGATCAAACTAGATCAGTTTGGAGTGTATGTGAAGAAACAAGAGAGAATATTGATTTTTTAATGCATTTAAAAGAAATACTAATGGAGCGATTTCAACAAGATGAAATTTTTATGTTATACACATATGTTCATAGATTTTAATTTTTACTTGCATTTTGAATTAATGTAAGCCACTTGTTATCACCAGTAATTTCAATTCCACACTTCTCACTTGGTGTCATTCCATCTAATGCACTTAGTCTGATGTAGTTATGAAACAACTGATAACCTGTTAATGTAACTGAATCTTTATTCTTCTCATTACTTTCTCTCTATCACGAATTTCTCCATTCAATCTTTCCATTTTGTTATTATTCATATCTCCCTGTAGGTGAATGTATAATGTTCTATCCTCTCGTTTTACTGTCCAAAATTCTTTCACATAGGCATCATGATATAATCCTAGACCATCAGTTATGATGACTTTGGGCTTGGTTTGTGCCCACTTGTTTTGCCTGTCTAAACAAACCACTTGTATCATGACCTTCCTTTCTGTCTATAACTTTTGCAATCCAATATCTTGTTTTATCAATTAGTGCAAAAAGGATTCTGCCAACTTAACGGAATATAGGTCAAAATCTTTAAAAAATCAGAATAGAGGTCTTTTTAAAAATGATTGTAAAGACTTATTACTAACGTCTCTTT
>JBOGRE010000102.1:0-2198 GCA_050749345.1 Nitrosarchaeum sp.
AGTTTAGGCATGGCAATGAAAAATACAAAAAGAAATCTTGTCGTATTTTCTTCTATTGCTGCTGCATCACTAGTTGCCATATTTGTGCTCTTTTCACAAAATACTGCATTTGGTGTACCAGGTTTGCTCAATGTTAGTGCAAATCCAGCTAATACAATTAGTTTCAAAGGAACACAATATGGCATAGTAGTAGAACCAGGTACATCAGGTACTGTTAAAAAAGTTATTGTTACATTCCCAGCCGGTACGACATTACCATCTGATGCCAAGGTCTCACTTGTTACATTAAACAACCAAGGAGTACCTGGTACTGCAGTATTTAGTGGCCAAACTGTAACATTTACACTTGATACTGCAACCCAAATGGATCCAGGAAACAAGCTATTCTTGTACATTCAAAAAGTAAGAAACCCAACAAATTCAGGAACTACCCCTCTTGCTCAAATAATAACGGTAACAACACTTGATTCTCTTGATGCTATTATTGACGGTCCTACAAATCTAGGATATAACATTCAACCAGACTATCTAGTCCCTGGCGCAATCAAAGCAGACAACACACTCTTCAAAGTAGGAATTGGAAACAACATCATACCAGATGAGACACTAACAGTTGGTGGTAACCTTAAGCTCTCTGGAAACATTATCTCAAATGTTACAACGCTAAAGATAATTCCAAAGGCCGGCGGCGATATCTGTATAGGTTCTGGTTGCTAGCAGTATCTACAAAAATTTCATCATATGCATTTTAGACCAATTCACAATTTTCTGTATTTATAATATTATTTTTAAAAATTATCAGATGAGAAAAAAATTGAATCTAGAAAATTTCAACTATTTTTTATTTAAACATTTTATCATATTGCACACTCAATTGTAGAAACTTTGTTTAGTTTGTTATGTTGACTCTATACTTATACGATCAAAGGCAAGACCAATCTTTCTTTCATCTAAGTTATTCTTATCCATATCTCGAGGACTGATGGTTTTATCTATTCGAAAGGTAATCCTTGAGAGCTTTTTTTGCGTTTTCAAACATGAAATAGGAATAATTCCTTCAAACTCAACTTTTCTATCTTTTACAGAATCTAAACTAGTTGCTTTTAGGGTGATTGGGTAACCGTTGACCTCTAGTCTTAGGCTGTCAAGAATCTCTTTTGACATTTGTAATATTACCGATGCCGTAATTTTCAGATCGACATTACTTGTAAGCGGAAAAAATATCTCAGATTTTGTTTCAGGACCCATCCAACGAAATATTGTACCGCTGTTCCCAAACAATTCCCTTTGTTGCCAGCCTGAACCCATCATCTTTTGTCCAAAATCATAGTTTATGTTGTTTTTTGGGTCAATATCATAATCTTTGTTTCTTTCAAAGAAATGTGTTTCAAGCATATCATACATCATGTCTAAAAATTTCATCTTTTCATGCCTTGATTCATAGTATCTTGATTTTAGATTATCTATCATCTGATGATATCGCTTTTCAAATATCTGTTCACCAAAATTATAAAGTTCCTCGTCCAACCTGGTAGCATCAATTATCTCATCCAAAGTTTTTTTTGGAATCTCATCTATTTTTTTCCTGTTAGATGAAACATTCAATTTTGGAATTGATGCGATTGGAAACCATCCAAATGTATAATACAATAAAAGTAAAGATTCTTCAAATTTCTCCACAAGACCAAAAAACTCAAAGCTAGTTAATCTCTGCTTTGCAGTTTTGATGAGTTCCTGATCTTCTTGTATGGGAGGTCTTGGCATGTATATATCTCTAATAGTTCTTCCATTCTCCCCTTCTTCTTTTAGAGTCCGAATTATAGACAACATGTCGACATCAAGATTTAGAGTCTTTGTCTGATGATTCATGAAAATTTTCCTTTTTTTAGGATCCACAAATATTTCATCCAGAGTCTCTCCTTCAGTTTCCAATACAGAGTACTCTCCATTTTTAAATGATCTTTGTTGATGTGCATAAAGTGATAAAGTGCAATCGATAGGCTTTCTGAGCATTGTGATAATTATTGGTTTTTTTGGCAGAAATTTAGTTATCCAGTACCCAAAATGTCCCCTGATAAACTTGTATTGACCCAAGTTTTTTGGCAGTTTGCTAAACAGGTCCACCCATAATACACTCGAATAAATTTCATCAAATCTAAATGGATTATCTAATACATTTGTTAGTGATATGCCTGCTG
>JBOGRE010000103.1:0-2344 GCA_050749345.1 Nitrosarchaeum sp.
AGCTAATGCTGCTCATTGTGCAGACGATCAAGGTCTATTCTGGAAATACCATGATACTTTGTATAATCATTGGGATGGTGAAAATAGCGGATGGGCATCATCAGAAAACCTACTCAAATTCGCAAAAGATGTAGGACTAGATATTGACAAATTCTCCAAATGCACTATAGACTCAAAACACAATGCAATTATCGTAAATAGCAATAAGGATGCCAAAGACCTAGGATTGACAGGAACGCCTGCGTTTTTTATCATTGATCCAGATAATAAAGTGACAAAGATCGGGGGGGCTCAGCCATATGATGTTTTTGAAAGAATTTTCAATTCAGTGTTAGAAAAATAGAAAAATCACAAATTACTTTGTAAAAAATACATAAAAATCCTAGAGATACCCTAGTTGGTAAGATAGAATTAGCTCAATATCCTTATATGAGCATAGACGGAGGCAAGCTTGATGGCAGCTGGAATAGACGACATTGCAATTTACATACCAAGACTGTACATAGATGCAGCTGATTTTGCAAAAGCTAGAGGATTAGATCCTGAAAAACTCCAAAAAGGGTTAGGAGTGTCTCAGATGGCAATTGTAGACACTAATCAAGACCCAGCATGTCTTGCAGCAAATGCGTGTCTTCAGATTATGCAGAAAAACAAGTTATCGCCAGAAGATATTGGAAGATTGTATATCTCTACTGAATCTTCATTTGATGAATCAAAGGCAATGAATTCTTATGTTATTGGAATGTTAGAGCAGGTTTACGGTCAGGGTGCTTTTGAGCACTGTGGTGGAGTAGAGACAAAGTTTGCTTGTGTGAGTGGTTCTTACGCACTTTATGATAATACTAATTGGATTAGAGCAGGAGAGGCAGAAGGAAAACAGGCCCTGGTTGTAGTATCAGATATTGCAAAATACGACATTGGAAGTAGTGGCGAGATGACACAGGGAGCTGGTGCAGTAGTAATGCTACTCAATGATGAACCAAGATTAATGGCATTTGATCCCAAAGTAACCGCGACATCAATTAAAGACGAATATGATTTTTACAGACCATTTGGAAAAGAAACACCTATTGTTCATGGTCAGTACTCTAATCTTTTGTACATGATTCAAGTAAAAAAAGCACTAGAAATTTACAAGAAAAAAGCTATATCATCAGGATTAATGAAGTTAGAAGCAGGTGAGACAATATTAGATCATATGGATTATCTTAACATGCACTTACCATACAGTAACATGGGCAAAAAGGCCCTTGCATATCTTGTAAGACATGAATGGCGTCAACTTCCAAGATGGAAAAAAATAATCCAAGAAATAGGCATACTAGAACCAGTGCCAAAGGATCCTCGTGGAACAATTGAGTCAGTGTTAGGGGATGAAGAATTTATGGCAAAAGACCATGAATTTACAAAATTATTTACAAAGACAAGAGAATTCCAAGAAGTGTATGAATCAAAACTTGCAAGCTCATTAATTGCATCAAAGATGATTGGAAATCTATACACCGCATCACTGTATCTTGGATTTAGAAGCTGTCTTGAATTTGAATATCAAAAAGGAATTGATTTGAATGGAAAACGTGTCGGATTTGGCTCATATGGAAGTGGCAGCAGTGCCATGGTGTTTAGTGGTTTAATTCAACCACAATACAAAGAGATTGTAAAAGACATGAATTTAGAAGCAGAGCTTGCTCCAAGAAGAAAACTCACATTACAGGAATATGAAATACTACATGAAAATAAGCTCTCGCCAGAAGAACCAATATTGCATACAAAAAGAGAATTCATCCTAGTGGATGTCAATACCACCACTGAATCAAGAGGTGAAAGACGATACGTATTCAACGAATAATATAATGCAAGAACCAAACCCAATCAAAGATTATCTGTTTGATTACCTAAAAAAATCAGAAAAACGTATCTTAAATCTAATATCTCAGTCAAAATTTACAGAAATAATAGACGATGTTTTAGAAAATTGTTACGACAAAGTAATTTTGATGGGAGAAAAAGAAGAAAGCATCGGAGTTTTTGCCACTGGATTGCTGCACTATATTTTAACAAACGCACTAGTAACAAGTCAAAGAAAAATAGAACATAACGGAATAGAGATAGACATCATCATACCAAATTTAAAAACACTTGAAATTGATCCAAAAAAAACTTTGATACTATGCATTCCAAAAACCAGTGATAAAAACATCATAGAGCAAAAACTAGACCAGCTGCAAAAAATCCAACCCATTAAAGACAATATTTGGCTAGTGGTTACAAAGAAATTGGATTTTCAAAATAAAACATATGTTGTTAAAAAGAAAAATGCGTCATTTTCAAAAATAATTTACGA